>CBHYLO010000611.1:0-2904 GCA_966128675.1 uncultured bacterium
GGAATCGGCAGCGGGATAACGAGGTTCGTCTTTTGCGGCAGGCTGGCAAGGCCACCAGTGGCGCGAAGAAGGTCTATTGGCTTCGGCAGGCGGCCGAGGCAATGGCGGAGCCTGTCTTCGCGCTCTCAGCGTGTCGCACCGGGTGCTCGCATTGCTGCAATATCACCGTGCCCATCAGCCGAGTAGAGGCCGAGGTGATTGCCCGCGAAACAGGCGCACGCCCGGCGCCCCCACCGGGAGGCGGGGGGCCGCCATCGTGGGCGGCCCCCCGCGTGTCGTACATCGGCCCGCGGGCGCCGGCGCCGCGGGGAAGACGATCAGGTGTCGTCGTCGGAAGATCGACGTCGCTCGCCGCTGTCGGGGAGCGCGTTGGCCGACACGCCATCGCCGCGGCGTCGCGCGTACTCCGGCCGTTCGCTGTAGCCGTAGCCGCCGAGTACCTCGCCGCCACGCATGTAGTCGTGGCCATAGCCCCGCCCGAGCGGATACTGGTCGTCCGCGGGCCGATTGTCCTGCTTCATGGGCTTCCCTCCGGGGATGCTGGTGGTATGGGGGAACTTCCAGCAGCACCCGACGTGCCGCAAGGAGGTCGCGCGCGCGGGTCGGATGTTCCCGCTGACCGGTCGGCCACTCTCGGCGCGGGACGCCGGCGGCACGGCAGGCCCCGCCACGGCCGGGCGGGGGCGGCAGTGGATCCGTAAGTTCTGGCGGGATCGGCACTTGTAACTCGCCCACGGGGGCCGGTATATTCCCAGGCTATGCAGATCCGGAACATTGCCATCATCGCGCACGTCGACCACGGGAAGACCACCCTCGTCGACAAGATGCTCCGCCAGGGCGGCGCCTTCCGCGACAATCAGGTGGTCCAGGAGCGGGTGATGGATTCCAACCCGCTCGAGCGCGAGCGGGGGATCACGATCCTCGCCAAGAACACGAGCGTCCGCTGGAAGGACGAGTACAAGATCAACATCGTCGACACGCCCGGTCACGCCGACTTCGGCGGTGAGGTCGAGCGCATCCTGCGCATGGTCGACGGCGTCCTGCTCGTGGTCGACGCGTTCGACGGCCCGATGCCGCAGACGCGCTTCGTGCTCGGCAAGGCGCTCGCGCTCGGCCGCACGCCGATCGTGGTGATCAACAAGATCGACCGGCCCGGCGCCGATCCGTTCCGCGTGCACGACGAGGTGCTCTCGCTCTTCATCGAGCTCGAGGCCACCGAGGCGCAGCTGGAGGCGCCCGTCGTCTACGCGTCGGCCAAGGAGGGCGTCTCGACGCTCGACCTGGACCAGACGCCGGTCGACCTCGAGCCGCTGTTCGAGACGATCGTGAAGACCGTCCCGGCGCCGCCGAGCGAGGTCGATCAGCCGTTCCAGATGCTGACGTCGACCATCGACTACTCGCCGTACCTCGGGCGCCTCGCCATCGGCCGCATCGAGCGCGGCACCGTGAAGGTCGGCGACGCCGTGCTGCTCATCCCGCTCGAGCCCACGCGGCAGCCGGAGCGCTCGCGCGTGACGAAGCTGTATGGCTACGAGGGGCTGGAGCGCGTCGAGGTCGAGAGCGCGTCGGCCGGCGAGGTCGTGGCGCTGGCCGGGCTGGAGGGCGTCGAGATCGGCGCCACCATCACCGACGTCGACCATCCCGAGCGTCTCGAGGGCATCAGCGTCGAGGAGCCGACGATCTCCGTCGACTTCATGGTCAACAACTCCCCGTTCTCCGGCAAGGAAGGGAAGTACGTGACCTCGCGACAGGTGCGCGATCGCCTGTTCAAGGAGCTGGAGCGGAACGTCGCGCTGCGCGTCGAGGAGACCGACTCGACGGACGCGTGGCAGGTGTCCGGCCGCGGGGAGCTCCACCTCTCGATCCTCATGGAGACCATGCGGCGCGAGGGGTACGAGTTCCAGGTGTCGCGTCCGCGCGTGATCCTGAAGACCGGCGTCGACGGCGAGCGCCTGGAGCCGTACGAGGAGCTGACCATCGACGTGCCCGAGGACTACCTCGGTCCCGTGATGGAGAAGCTGGGGCAGCGCCGCGCCGAGATGCTGGAGATGAAGAATCCGGGGCAGGGGCTGGTGCGCCTGCTGTACAAGATCCCGGCGCGCGGGCTGTTCGGCTACCGCTCGGAGTTCCTGACGGACACGCGCGGCACCGGCATCATGCACCACAGCTTCCTGGAGTACGGGCCGTGGGCGGGGCCGCTGACGGGGCGCTCGCGCGGCGTGCTGGTCTCGATGGAGAACGGCGTGGTCGTTGCGTTCGCCCTCGCCAGCCTGCAGGAGCGCTCGACGCTGTTCGTGTCGCCTGGCGACGCGGTCTATGAGGGGATGGTCGTGGGCGAGAACTCCCGGCCGGGGGACATGGACGTCAACCCGTCGAAGGAGAAGAAGCTCACCAACATCCGCACGAAGTCGACGGACGAGAACATCCAGCTCGAGCCGCCGCGGGCATTGACGCTGGAATCCGCCCTCGAGTATATCGAGGACGATGAGCTGATCGAGGTGACGCCGCAGAGCATCCGCCTGCGGAAGCGCCTCCTCAGCGAGAGCGACCGGAAGCGTGTCTCCCGCGAGGCGAAGCGAGAGCGCGAACGCGCCGCCCTGTAGTCGTCGTACCCGGCGGGCGGAATCGCGCCTCCGGCGGATCCCACTTCCTTCTAGACCTGCAAGGAGACTCCTGGTATGTCGGACATGCTCGAGTCGTCGTGGCCGGACGCCTTGGCGGATGAGGCGTTCGTGCTGATGTCCCCCCGGCGGAGCAGCGAGGACGACGATCCCGAAGAAGAGGGCTTTGGCGACGAGCTCGGTGAGGGGCTGGACGACGAGTTCGACGATCCCGAGGCGCTCGACGACGAGGACGAGGACGAGGACGACGAGGAGGACGACGACGATCTCGACGACGAGGACG
>CBHYLO010000612.1:0-2903 GCA_966128675.1 uncultured bacterium
GCCGCGGCCTGCTCGGGCGACAGCGGCGGCGCGGGCGGCGTCGGCACGCCGGCCGGCGCGGAGGGCGCCTGTCCACCGCCGCCCATGCCGCCGCCCATCGCCTGCGCCATCGACTGCCCGATGATCGCCCCCGCGCCGAGCCCCGCGCCCAGGCCGGCCACGCCACCGCCGCCCTCGTTCGCGGCGGCGATCGGGATCGCCTGCGCGGCCTGGAAGCGCGTGTAGTCGCCCAGGTTGCCGACCATGTTCATGCCGATGCGCTCGTCGAGGCGCTTCTGCAGCTCCTCGGGGAGCGACAGGTTCTCGACGGTGAACGACTCGAGCGCGAGGCCGAGCTCCTGGAACGCGGGCGCGAGCTGCGCCTCGATCGCCTTGCCGACGGCGAACGTGTTGGCCGCCATGTCGAGGAACGGCACCGCGCTCTGCGCGAACGCCTCGGACATGCGCGACACGACGAGGTTCTTCAGGTGCGGCTCGAGGTCGGCGACGCGGTACTCCTCGCGCGTGCCGCTCATCGACTGCATGAAGGCCACCGGGTCGGCGACGCGCCAGCTGTACATGCCGAACGCGCGCAGCCGCACCATCCCGAAGTCCTTGTCGCGGATGGTGACGGGGTTCTGCGTCCCCCAGCGCTGCGCGGTCTGCACGCGCGTGGAGAAGAAGTAGACGTCGGACTTGAACGGGGACTCGAAGAACTTGTCCCAGTTCATGAGGTTCGTGAGCAGCGGCAGCGTCTGCGTGCCGAGCGTGTAGCGGCCGGGCTGGAACGTGTCGGCGACGCGCCCCTCGTTCACGAAGACGGCCAGCTGCGACTCGCGGACGGTGAGCGAGGCGCCGTTCTGGATCTCCATGTCGGCCATCGGGAACCGCCAGGCGAGCACGCCCTGCTCGCTCTCGGTCCACTGGATGACGTCGATGAACTGCTTGCGGAAGAAGCCGCCGATGCCCATGCGAAAGCTCCGAGAGGAGGACGGGGACGGCCTAATGTGCCGGACGGGCGGTCCCTGCGAAAGACTACGGCAGGGGACGGTCGCCTGTTACGGATGGCGCCGGGTGGCGGGAACCGTGTCGGTGTGCCCGGCACGGGTCGGCGAACGAGGGGTGCGGATGCTCCGGATCGGAACGGCGATGCTCCGGATCGCTCCCCGTGGCGGCGACGCCCCCTGCACAACGAGGAGCGATCCGAATGATCCGCTCCCATCCGGAGCATCCGCATCCAAACGCGTAGTTCGTGCAGGTGGAGCGCGACGCCGGCCGCCGAGGGCACGGAGCGAATTCGCAGTCCGCAGCCCGGCGCGCCCTGCCGTGGAGCTCGGTTTCATGGCCTGACTCCCGCGATATCTTGCCCCCAACTCCACGGAGGCAAGCGATGCGGATCGGCATGGTGGGGCTGGGGCGCATGGGCGCCAACATGGCGGCGCGCCTGGCGCGCGGCGGGCACCAGGTGGTGGCGTTCGACCGGTCGCCGGACGCGGTGCGCGCCGCCGTCGCGGCGGCCGGCCAGGGCGTCGAGGGCGCGGGCTCGCTCGAGGAGCTCGTGGCGAAGCTCGGCGACGCGCCGCGCGTGGCGTGGGTGATGGTCCCCGCCGGCGATCCCACCGAGCAGACGGTCGCCGCGCTCGGCGCGCTCCTGCAGGCGGGCGACGTCGTCGTCGACGGCGGCAACTCCAACTACCAGGAGAGCATCCGCCGCGGGCAGGCGCTGCGCGCGCGCGGCGTGCGCTTCGTGGACGCGGGCACCAGCGGCGGCATCTGGGGCCTGGCCGAGGGCTACTCGCTGATGGTCGGCGGCGACGACGACGCCATCGCCGCGCTGCGCCCCGCGCTCGAGACGCTGGCGCCGGCCGCCGACCGCGGGTGGGGCCACGTCGGCCCCGTGGGGTCGGGCCACTTCGCGAAGATGATCCACAACGGGATCGAGTACGGGATGATGCAGGCGATGGCGGAGGGCTTCGCCATCCTGCGGCACAAGGAGACGATGGGCGACGCGCCGCACGCGTTCGACCTCGCGCAGGTGGCGGAGATCTGGCGCCACGGCAGCGTCGTGCGCAGCTGGCTGCTGGACCTCGCCGCGCGCGCGCTGCACGAGGACGGCAAGCTCTCCGCGATCGCGCCCGTCGTCGCCGACTCGGGCGAGGGACGGTGGACGGTCGCGGAGGCGATCGCGCTCGACGTGCCGGCGCCGGTCATCACCCATTCGCTCATCGCGCGCCTGCGCTCGCGCGACGCGGAGGGCTTCGGCGACCGGATGCTGGCGGCGCTGCGCAACCAGTTCGGCGGGCACGCGGTGACGAAGACGGCGCCGACCGGAACCGCGCCGTGAGCGCGCTCGCGCCGCCGGCCGACGGCAGCCGGCACGACGACACGCGGGCGTGCGATCCGGCGGTGTTCGTGATCTTCGGCGTCACGGGCGACCTGTCGAAGCGGAAGATCCTCCCCGCGCTGTGGGCCAACCACCGCGACGGGCGCACGCCGGCGGGGTGCTGGATCGTCGGCACGAGCCGTGACGCGGCGCTCGACGACGCGGCGGTGCAGCAGATCGCGCGCGAGGCCGCGCTGGGCGCCGGCGGCGAGCCGGCCGCGGTCGAGGCCTGGGTCACGAAGTACGTCGGCGGCGTGACGGGCACCGCCGAGGACCTCACGGCGCTGAAGGCGCGCGTCGAGGCGGTGGAGGCGGCGGCCGGCATCCCGCCGCGGCGCGTGTTCTACCTCTCGCTGCCGCCGACGGTGTTCCCGGCGATGATCGAGGCGCTGGGGCGCACGGGGCTGTCGCGCGCGGAGTCGGGCCACGACGACGGGCCCGACGGCGGCTGGTCGCGGCTGGTGATCGAGAAGCCGTTCGGGCACGACCTGGCGAGCGCGCGCGCGCTCAACGCGCTGATCCACCGCGCCTTCGACGAGCG
>CBHYLO010000613.1:0-2903 GCA_966128675.1 uncultured bacterium
GCCGGCCCCCCCCCCTCTCCCCCCGGGGGGGGGGGTGGCGGGGGGCCGGCCGCGACGACGGCGCCGAGCGCGCGCAGCGTCGCCACCAGCACGACGAGCAGCACGACGGTGGGGAAGACGATGCCGCCGACGACCATCCAGCGCGCGCCGCGCCGCTCGCTCGCGGGCCGGCCGCGCCCCGCGCGCCCGCGGCCGCCGCTCTCGTCGTTGGCGCGCTCGCCGCGCGGGTCGGCCCGGCGGTCGGCCTCGGGCGGCAGCTCGTCGGGATGCCGCCGCCGGAACAGCGCCCACGCCAGCAGCGCGAACGTCAGCACCGTCGCCGCCAGCCCGAGCCACAGCATCAGGTTCCACAGCTCGCCGATGCGCGCGGCGTGCGGCCCGCCCACGCGCAGGGCGGACTGCTCGCCCACCGCGCGCGGCTGCGCGAGGAGACCGAGGATCGGGGCGACGGGCATGTCGATCGAGGCGCGGGGCACGAAGCGGGCCCGCGACGCGGACGACGCGAGGGCGCGCGCGGCGTCTGGTGCAGCGCGTCGCCCGCAGAGCGCGCGCGATCGGGGCCGCGGAAGCGTCCAGTCTGTCGCGTTCCGACGGGCGGCTATACGTTCGCGAACAGGTCTCCCCGCGACCCCGCCGATGCCGGCCGAGCGCTACCCGTCGGAACTTCCCGCGCCGCACGATTCCGCGACCGCACCGGCCGCGCTGCCGCCGCCCCCCGACGCGGAGGTCGCGCTCGCGCGCAGCGAGGAGCGCTTCGCCCTGGCCACGCGCGCCATCGGCGGCTTCGTCTACGACTGGGACGCGCGCACCGGCCGCGTGGAGTGGACCGGCGGCCTGCTGGAGACGATCGGCGTCGCGCCGGGCGAGGCCGGGCCGACGATGGACTGGTGGCACGGCCGCGTGCACCCCGACGACGCGGCGCGCGTGGGCGCCGACGGCCACGTGGACCTGCTGCACGACCCGACGCGCACGTCGTACGAGTTCGAGTACCGCGTGCGCCACCGCGACGGGCGCTGGCTCTGGGTGACGGACCGCATGCACGTCGTGCGCGACGCCGAGGGCCGCCCGGTGCGCGCGGTGGGCGGCGTGACCGACGTGACCGCGCGCCGCGCGGCGGAGGCGGCGGGCGCGGCCCGCGCGCGCCGGCTGGACCGGCTGCGCGAGCTCGGCGCCGCGCTGGCGCGCATGCTGACCGTGCACGAGGTCGCGCGCGCGGTGCTGCCGCGCGCCGTCGCCGCCGCCTCGGCGACCGTCGCGCTGCTGCTGCTGCGCACCGCGGACGATCCCGACCAGCTGGAGGCCGTGAACGGCGCCGGCGGCTCGGCGCACCTGGCGACGGGGTGGCGGCTGCCGGTCGCGTCGTCGCTGGCCGTGGCGCGCGCGGCGCGCGACGGCGTGCCCGTGTGGGGCGACCCGGGCGACGCCCTGCCCGCCGCCGACGAGGCGCGCGCGCTGGCCGCGGCCACGGGCGCCGACGCCTGGGTCGCCCTCCCGCTGCGCGTCGACGGGCGGGTCCTCGGCACGCTGGCGCTGGGCTATCCGGCCGCGCCCGAGCTCGACGACGAGCGGCGCGAGTTCCTCATGGGCTTCGCCGACCAGTGCGCGCTGGCGGTGGCGCGCAGCCGGCTCGTGGAGGCCGAGCGGGCCGCGCGCGCGCGCGCCGAGCGCGCGCTGGCGCACACGCAGCGGCTGCAGCGGCTGGCCGCGGAGCTGGCGCGCGTCCCCACTTCGCAGGAGGTGGCGGAGGTGGTGCTGCGCGAGGGCACGGCGGCCGTCGGCGCGACCACCGGGGCGGTGAGCCTCCTCGGCGCCGACGGCGACACGATGACGACCGTCGCCAGCCTCGGGTGGGCCGGCCGCGGGCTGTGGGAGCGCTACTCGCTGGCGGCCAGCGGCTCGCCGGGGCTGGAGGCGCTGCGCACGGGCGCGCCGGTGTTCGTCGCGTCGCCGCAGGAGCTGGCGGCGCGCTTTCCCGCGGCCGCCGCGTCGACGGCCGCCGCGGGGCTGCAGGCCACCGCCGTGCTGCCGCTGGCGATCGGCGGGCGGTCGCAGGGCTACGTGGCGCTGTCGTGGAGCGCGCCGCACGCGGTGGGCGACGAGGAGCGCGCGCTGCTGGAGGCGATCGTCGCGCAGGGCGCGCAGGCGCTGGAGCGCGCGCGCCTGCTGGAGGCCGAGCGCGTCGCGCGCGCCGACGCCGACGCCGCCAACCGCGCCAAGAGCGACTTCCTCGCGACGATGTCGCACGAGCTGCGCACGCCCATCAACGCCGCGCTGGGCTACGCGGAGCTGATCGCGCTCGAGGTGCACGGGCCGGTGACGCCCGCGCAGGGCGACGCGCTGGCGCGCATCCGCCGCAGCCAGCTCGCGCTGCTGAGCCGCATCAACGACGTCCTCAGCTTCGCGCGGCTGGAGGCGCGCCGCGTGACGTTCGACCTGCATCCGCTGGACGTCGCGCAGCTGCTGGCCGACGTCGAGCCGCTGGTGGCGCCGCAGGTCGCGGCCAAGGCGCAGGCGTTCGCGATCGCGCCGCTCGCGCACCCGCTGCACGCGCAGGCCGACGCCGAGCGCGTCTCGCAGATCCTGCTCAACCTCGTGTCGAACGCGGTGAAGTTCACGCCGCCGGGCGGTCGCATCGCGCTCGAGGCGGAGTCGCTGGACGACGGCCGGCGCGTCGCCATCCGCGTGCGCGACACGGGGCGCGGCATCCCCGCCGACCGGCTGGAGACCGTGTTCGACCCGTTCGTGCAGGTGGACGCGACGCTGACGCGCGACCAGGGCGGGACGGGGCTGGGCCTCGCGATCAGCCGCGAGCTGGCGCGCGGCATGGGCGGCGACCTGACGGCGGAGAGCACGCCGGGCGAGGGGAGCACGTTCACGCTCACGCTCCCGCGCGGCGAGCGGCG
>CBHYLO010000614.1:0-2895 GCA_966128675.1 uncultured bacterium
ACATGTAGCCCGCCTCGATCAGCTCCGGCATCTGCCGGAAGAAGAACGTCAGGAGGAGCGTGCGGATGTGGGCGCCGTCGACGTCGGCGTCCGTCATGATCACGATCTTGTGGTAGCGCGTCTTCGTGAGGTCGAACTCGTCCTTGATCCCCGAGCCGATCGCCGTGATGATCGTCCGGATCTCCTCGTTCGACAGCACCTTGTCGATGCGCGCCTTCTCGACGTTGATGATCTTGCCGCGCAGCGGCAGGATCGCCTGGTACGCGCGGTTGCGGCCCATCTTGGCCGAGCCGCCGGCGGAGTCGCCCTCGACCAGGTAGAGCTCCGAGCGCGTCGGGTCGTCGATCGAGCAGTCGGCCAGCTTGCCCGGCAGGTTGCCGACGTCGAGCGCGCTCTTCTTGCGCGTGAGGTCGCGCGCCTTGCGGGCCGCCTCGCGCGCGCGCGCCGCGCTGACCGCCTTCTCGATGATCGCGTTGGCGACCTTCGGCGTCTCGTCCAGGTACTGCGTCAGCAGCTCGTTGACCACCGAGCGCACCGCGCCCTCGGCCTCCGAGTTGCCCAGCTTCGTCTTCGTCTGGCCCTCGAACTGCGGCTCGCGGACCTTCACCGAGAGCACCGCCACCAGCCCCTCGCGGACGTCGTCGCCGGTGAGGCGGATGTCCTTGTCCTTCTTGTTGAGGGCCGACGACTTCTCGATGTACTTGTTGATGACCGTCGTGAGCGCGCTCTTCAGCCCCGTGAGGTGCGTGCCGCCCTCGTGGGTGTTGATGTTGTTCACGAACGAGAACACCGACTCGGCGTAGCTGTCGTTGTACTGCATCGCCAGCTCGATCCCGATGTTGTCGCGCTCCGTCTCGATGTAGACGACCTGCTGGTGCAGCGGCTTCTTGTTCGCCGCCTGCGTCAGGTGCGCCACCATCTCGCGCAGTCCGCCCTCGGCGTGGAAGGTCTCCTCCTTCTCCTCGCCCGGCCGCTCGTCCTTGAGCGTGATGGTCACGCCCTTGTTGAGGAACGACAGCTCGCGCAGGCGCGCCTGCAGCGTGCCGTAGTCGTAGATCAGCGACTCGGTGAAGATCACGGGATCCGGCTTGAACCAGACCCTGGTGCCCGTGTCCTTCTTGGCGACGTCGCGGAGCGTCTTGAGCTTCGTCGTCGTGTCGCCACGCGCGAAGTCCATGTAGTGCTCCTTGCCGTCGCGCTTCACCCAGACCTTGAGCGTCTCGGAGAGCGCGTTCACGCACGACACGCCGACGCCGTGCAGGCCGCCGGAGACCTTGTAGCTGTTCTTGTCGAACTTGCCGCCGGCGTGCAGCACCGTCATCGCCAGCTCGACGCCGGGCAGCTTCTCCACCGGGTGGACGTCCACCGGGATGCCGCGGCCGTTGTCGGTGACGCTGATCGAGTTGTCGGCGTGGATCACGACGTCGACGCGGTTGGCGTAGCCGGCCAGCGCCTCGTCGATCGAGTTGTCGACGACCTCGTAGACGAGGTGGTGCAGGCCGCGGGGGCCCGTCGAGCCGATGTACATGCCGGGGCGTTTCCGCACCGCCTCCAGCCCCTTGAGCACCTGAATCGAGCCCGCGCCGTACTCGGTCGGCGTCGGCTTGTCGGTCGTCTTGGTCATCCGCAACCCCAGTGGTCGAACCGCACCGCGGCACCCCCTCGCCGACGCCCCTCGGACGAGGGCGCGCGGGCGCTTGCCGCACGGTACGGGAAGCCTCGAAATGTACCCCGCGGGCGGCCCGAACGCAACCCGATGGTCCCGGCCTAACTGCTTGTTCCCCAACGCATTACCGGCAGCCTCCAGCGGCCGCCGGGAGGCGCCCCGGGCGTGACCTCAGTCCCGCTTGAGCGTCAGCCGGATCCGCTGCACCGGCGGCCGGTCCGGGTGCGCGTTCAGCGCCCGCAGCAGCTCCGGCTCCAGCAGCGACAGCTCGGTCATCCAGGCGTGGCTCTGCACCGCCACCCACAGCGTCCCGTCCACGCTCACCGACAGCGGCTCCGTCACGGCGGCGATCTGCGCGCCCACCAGCGTCGGCCACTCGGGGACCACGGCGGCCTGGGCCACGCGCGCCTCGATCCCGGCCTCGGCGAGCACGCCGGCCAGCAGGTCGCCGAGCAGGGAGGGGCGCGGATTGCGGGAGTTCGGCTGCGACATCACGGCGACTTCGGGGCGGGAAGGGTCCGGCAAGATACGGCCGCGGCCGGCTCAGAGCGACAGGACGCCGTCCTGGATGCCCGCCCGCGGCAGCCGCGTCAGCTCGGGCGGGACGTCGCTCGCCCGCGGCACCACCAGCAGCACCTGCCCCAGCCCCGCGTCGCCCAGCAGCGCGAGGATGCGGTGGGCGCGCCGCGCGTCCAGCTCCGCGAACGGGTCGTCCAGCAGGAAGAGCGGCGCGCTGCCCACGTGGTCGCGCAGTGTCGCCGCCTCCAGCATCCGGAGCGCGATGGCCGCCGTCCGCTGCTGCCCGGCGGACCCGAACAGCCGCAGGTCGCGGCCGCCCATCGCCAGCTCCAGGTCGTCGCGGTGCGGGCCGGCGTGCGTGAGCCCGCGCTTGAGGTCGAGCGGGCGCTTCTCGGCCAGCGCGCGCTCCAGCGCCTCGCGCGCCGCGTCCACGGGCTCGCCCGCGGCGTCGTCCGCGACGTGCGGCACGTCGAGCGCGGTCGCGTAGCGCAGCCGCATCGGCGACCGCTCGCCGATCGCCGCGCACAGCTGCGCGAACGCCTCCGCGTGCTGGCGCACCCAGCGCCGCCGCTCGGTCCACAGCACCGCGCCGTGCTCCGCGAGCTGCGGCTCCCACACCGACGCGCCCCCCTCGCCGCGGCCGCTGCGCATGGCGTCGCGCAGCGCGGCGTTGGGGGGCCCCCCCCCCCCCCGGGCGCCCCGGGCCGCCC
>CBHYLO010000615.1:0-2891 GCA_966128675.1 uncultured bacterium
GTTTCACGCCGTTCCGTCCTCCGCCTCATCGTTCTCCGCGGTATCGTCCTCCGCCTCACAGCACCTCTCTATCGAACGCCGCGGTGCGCACCGTGCCGCCGTGGCGCACCTGCACCCACACGCGGTAGCGGCCCGCCTTCGGGAAGGCGAAGGGGAAGCCGAGCGTGCCGGCGAAGGCGGTGGGTCCGTGAGTCGCGTGCGTCGTGTCCTCGGGCTGACGGTCGCCATGTTGCGCGGTGTCGCCGCGCTCGCGCCGCAGCATGCGCTCCTGCGCGGCCACCGAGATCGAGCCCATGGGGTGCAGGTGCACGAACACCGAGCCGTCGTCGCGCATCACCATCGCGTGGCCGGCCATCCCCATGTACGGCTCCAGCTGCGCCACCTGCCCCGTCGTGTCGCGCACCGTGAAGCGCAGCGTCGTCTCGGCGCCCGCGCGGATCGGGGCGGCCGAGTCCCACGCGACGGTGATCCCGCCGCCCGTCGCGTAGCTGCGCGCGGTGGCGTCGCCCACGGGCCCGATGAGCCACCCATCGTCGCCCGACGCGCCGGCGAGCGCCGCCGGCTTCGGACCGTTGCCGACGTCCGCGGTCGCGACCAGCGTGCGCGCGAAGCCGCTCTCGTGGACGACGTCCGCGAAGATGCGGTAGCGGCCCGTCGGCAGCGGCGGGAACGCCGTCTCGAAGGTCGCCGAGTCGAGACGCGTCGGGTGCAGGTGCGCGAACGCGTCGAGCGACGAGTCGCGCACCGCGAACAGGTGCATCAGCTTCCCGTGGTCGGGGATGAGCGGCGTCATGCGCCCACCCATCCACGTCGTGTCGGTGACGACGAAGCGCAGGATGCGCTGCCCGCCCTCGCCCCACCGCACGTCGGCGCGCGAGGCGAGCGGGCGGTACATCCCCTGCGCGTAGGCGCGGTCCACCGCGTCCCACCAGCGGCTCCCACCGAGCAGGAAGAGCGCGGCCACCGCCGCGGCGCCGCTGGCCGCGATGCGCCCCGCGAGCCGGCGCCTGCGATCGGGCGTCTCGCCCGGCGGCAGCGGGCCCTCGCGCGCCGCGGTGCCGAAGAGCGTGACCAGCCCCGCCACCAGCACGCCGCCGAGCACCACGAGCATCCACCCCATCGCGCGCTGCATGCCGAGGCGCGCGGTCGCGACGGCGAGGATCGGGACCGTCGCGGTGCCCGCGCCCTGCGCCCCGTCGACGGTGACGTTCACCATGTAGGAGCCCGACGTCATCAGCCAGAGCTGCGCGGCCCACAGCCCGCGCTCGCCCTCCACCGGCGCGGCGTCGTCGGGCGCGGGCGCGCCCTTCGTGCCGACGTTCCACTGCGCGGCCTGCACCCGGACGCGCCGCGCGTCGCCCTGCAGCACGCGCACCGTGATCTGCGCCTGGCCGGGGATCACGCCCGGCGGGCGGACCGACACGCGCACCGCGTACGGCCCCGCGGGCCCGTCGAAGAAGGCGTCGTTGGTGCCGACGTGCGCGCTGGTCGCGAGCGCGGCGAGCGCGGCGCCCGCCGCGACGACGACGCGGCGCACGAGCGCGCGCAGCACCGATCGCGGCGCGCTCACCGGCGCACCGCCCGCATCCAGCCGCCGAGCCCGAGGCCGAGCCGCGCCGACAGCACGGCCACCAGCGCCGCGGTCGCGAGCCCGGTCGCGAGCGCGCGGGCCGTGCGATCGAGGTCGAGGAACTGCCCGCTCGCCCACCGGGACGTGCGCGGGATGTTGTACGGCAGGTGGTCGCCCATGAACACCGCGTTGTGCGAGGCGGGCGACAGGAGGAACGCGCCGAACCACCAGTGCGTCGCGAGCATCGCGGCGACGAACGCGGCGCCCAGCGCCAGCGCCAGCGGCCACCCGTGGGCGCGCGGCATGGCGCGCTGCAGCCCGTCGAACGCGAGCGCCGGCGCCACGAGGAGCAGCGGGAAGCCGAGCGTGACCATGTGCGTCACGTCCTGGTAGATCGGCCCGAGCTTGGGCGTCGCCGGCCACGGGGCGAGGATCCACCCCATCCCCGCGAAGAGGGCCGTGTAGATCAGGGCCACCGTCGTCGCCGGCCAGCGCATGCGCAGCCCGCGCAGCGCCGCCGCGAACATGAACGGGAACGGCACCGCGGCGTACAGATAGAAGTGGCTGCTCCGCGCGAGGTGGGGCCGCGTGTCCATCCACACGGCGAGCGCGCCCATCGTCACGAGCAGCCCCATCGCGTAGGCGAAGATCCAGCGGTACCGCGCCGCGGTCGCGGTTCCCGCCGCCTCGGCCTCGTTCTGCGCCGTCAGCGCCGTCAGGCACGCGCCGCCGATGACGAACAGGATGCCGATCAGGAGGACGGTGTGCGGCGGGCTGAGGATCTCGACGTCGAGCCCGTACGCGTTGTGCCACCAGTCGTCGAACGGGGCCGAAGTGAGCATCGCGCCCGCGCCCCAGACCGACACGAAGGCGCCGAGCGGGCCGCGGAACCCCCAGAAGCGCACCGCGCGCGCGCGCGCCGCTTCACTGCCGGCGAACGTGGTGCGCAGGATGAGCAGGCCGTTCGCGAGGCCGGCGGTCGTCCCGCCCACGTAGATGCCCATGTGCGCGGGCGTCCAGAACGTGTCGCGGCCGATGGTGATGTGCCACGAGATGTCCCAGATCAGCCCGAGGATGATGCTCGTGGCGGCGAACACCGTCGCGACCAGCGGCCACGGGACGGCCGCGGCGCGATCGGCGGCGTGCGTCACGGGCGCGAGCGCGACCGGAACGGAGCGGGCTTCCATGCGGAGACGGGCGGAGGGCCGGGGCGCGCGCACGCCAGGCGGGGGCGCCCCCGAGGATACCCGGGGGCGCCCCCCGGCCCCCCCCGACCACCGCCCCGCGACCCCCTGGGGCGCCGGCGCTCCGTGCGCCCCGC
>CBHYLO010000616.1:0-2878 GCA_966128675.1 uncultured bacterium
ACCGCCGTCGGCCGGGCGCGGCGCTGGACCCGGCCGCCCTGGCGCGCGCGCTCGGAGACGGCTGGGAGCCGGAGTCGCTCGACGCGCCGGCGCCGGCGGCACCGGCCGCGCCGCAGCCGCTGACGCCCGACGCCGGGTGGGCGGCGCTGCACGAGGTCCCCGATCCCGAGGTGCCCGTCGTCAGCGTGGTGGAGCTGGGGATCGTGCGCGACGTGCGGATCGACGGCGACGCGCTCACCGTCGTCATCACGCCGACCTACTCGGGCTGCCCGGCGATGCGCGAGATCGAGCGCGACGTGCTGGCGGCGCTGCGCGCCCGCGGCTGGGCGGACGCGCGCGTCGTCACGACGTACGCGCCCGCGTGGACCACCGACTGGATGAGCGACGCGACGCGCGAGACGCTGCGCGCCTACGGCATCGCGCCGCCGGGCGCGGGGCGCGCCGCCGCGGGCGAGACGCTCGTCCCGCTGCGGCGGCGCGGCGCGGCGCCGGAGACCGTGCCGTGCCCGTTCTGCGGCTCGACCGACACGGCGCTGCGCAGCGCGTTCGGCTCGACGGCGTGCAAGGCGCTGCACTTCTGCCACGCGTGCCGCCAGCCGTTCGAGGAGTTCAAGCCGATCTGACGGGCCGCCGCGCGCGACGCCGGCGGCCCGCCATCGACATGGGCGCGCGTCAGCCGATGCGCGGCCGCCGGCGACCGCCGACCACCGCGAGGCCCAGCAGCCCCGTCGCCAGCAGCACGTAGGTGCTCGGCTCCGGCACGACCGAGCCGCCGGTGTCGCCGCCCGTCGGCGGCGGGAGCACCTGGCCGCCGCGCACGTTGAACACGTAGCGGCCGGCCACGTTGCTGTTGAGGCTGTGCGAGACGAGCGCGTTCGGGCCGCCGTTGAGGAGCGCCCCGTCAACGCCGGAGCCGGCCAACTCGAACGAGGTCGTGTTGCCGTTCGACCAGCCCGCGCGCGCCGACGCGCATCCCGTCTCCGCCGGCTCGCAGAGCCCGTTCGCGTTGTCGTCGCCGCTCGCGCCGCCCGTCTCGAACAGGATGCCGCCGTAGTTGAACTCGAAGTCGAAGTCGCCGGCGCCGACGTCGCTCCGGTCGATCAGCACGAGCTGGATCGAGTTCAGCTTGTCGGCCTTCTCGGGGTAGTAGCCGACGTTCAGCCAGTTCACGCCGAACGCCGCGCGCCCGCCGACGAGCGACGTCCCGAACTGCGTGACGCCCGGCGACGGCTCGCGCGTGTCGATGTCGGCGAAGAACGGGGCGATGATCTGCCGGTTCGTGCCCTGCAGCGCGAACGGCACGAACGTGCTGAGCGCCTGGTCGAAGGTGATGTTGCCGTTGTTGTTGACGTACGCCTCGTTCCCGGTCAGCCCGAAGAAGTTGAAGCTGAAGCCGAGGGGCACGAGGCCGGTCGAGCCGTCGTCGTTGCGGGGCAGCGTGTTGGTCGTGAAGCCGGCGTCGGTGCGGATGGCCTGCGCGGCGAGCGCGCCGGGACTGACGGCGAGCAGCAGCACGAGACACCATCCGGTCCTGCGGAGCGTGGTGCGAGCCATGGCCTCCACCTCGATGGATCGGGGACCCGACATGCGGCGCCGTTCCCGCGCCGCGATGGACGAGGGCCGGAGGGCGCACGTGCGCGCGCTCCGGTGCTGCCGGCGTCGACGACCCGACCACCCGCTGCCCTCCTGGGCGACGCCACCCCAGCCGTCGCGCGCACCGCCGACCGATCGCGTGCGGATCGGGCGGTCGCGTCACATGGCAGGGCCGTCACGCTGCGAGCGGCATGCCAGCGGGACGACACGCTCGAGGCCGTGCGCCACGGACCGTCGAGCGCCGCTTGTCAGCCGCGGCGACCCCGACTAGGATGCCGACCATGTCGATCCGCCGCCGCTATTACGCCTATACGTACGCGTACGCGCCCCGTCCCACGGGCCGCGACCGCTGGCGTATGCGCGGCTGACCGACGAACCCGTCGTCCGCGCAACGAGCGCGGCTCGCGAGCGGCCCGTGGAGAAATCCACGGGCCGCTTTTCTTTTTTCCCCCCCGGAGGTCGCATGTCCGTCGTCCCCGCTCCCGTCCATCCGAAGCACGCGCTCGCCGCGCATCCCGTGACGCCCGCGCTCGCGCCGGCGTACGCGTACTCGGACGAGGAGCACGACGTGTGGGCGACCCTGTACGCGCGCCGCATGGCGACGCTGGCGACGACGGGGTGCGAGGCGGTGCTCTCGGGGATCGACGCCGTCGGGCTGCGCGCCGACCGCGTCCCCGACCTGCGCGAGGTCAACGCGCGCCTCGCGCGGCGCACCGGCTGGTCCGCGGTGCCGGTCGGCGGCTTCCTCCCCGCGAAGCCGTTCTTCGCCAGCCTCGCGCAGCGCCGCTTCCCGACGACGGTGACCGTGCGCCCGCGCGCGCAGCTCGACTACCTGCCGGAGCCCGACATCTTCCACGACGTGTTCGGCCACGTGCCGCTGCACGCGGATCCCGTGTTCGCGGCCAGCCTGCAGCGATTCGGCGTGCTCGGGCTGCTGGCCGAGGGCGAGGCGCAGGTCGAGCAGGTCGCGCGGCTGTTCTGGTTCACCGTCGAGTTCGGGCTCGTGCGCGAGGCGGGAGCGACGCGCGTCTACGGCAGCGGCCTCGTCTCGTCGCACGCCGACGCGGCCAACGCGCTCGGCCCCGCCTGCGACCGGCGTCCGTTCGACCTCGACGCGGTGCTCGCGCAGCCCTACGTCATCGACCGGCTGCAGGACGTGCTGTTCGAGCTGGAGTCGTTCGACCAGCTCTGGGACGCGGTGCGCACGATGGAGGCGCGGCTCGGCGCCGCGTCAGCCGGCGCCGCGTGAGCGGGCGCCGCGCGGGGCGCAGCGGGCGATCACGCG
>CBHYLO010000617.1:0-2872 GCA_966128675.1 uncultured bacterium
CCCGCGACCCCCTGAACCCCATTCAGGTGCGCTACCGGGCTGCGCTACGTCCCGTGCCTCGGCTCATCGCTGACCCGAGCCCGCGTGCCCGTCCACCCGCCCGGACCGCAGAGCGCGTAGTATAACCCGCCCCTCGACCCAGAACAACCGAGCCCGCCAGCTACTCGGCGCCCTCGAGGATCGCCGCCGCCCACGCCTCCGGCGTCAGCAGCCGCCCCACCCAGAAGTCCCCGAACTCCGCGTACTGCGCGCTCACCTCGTCGAAGCGCATCTCGGTCACCACGCGCTTGAACTCCAGCGGGTCGCCCGCGAACAGCGTCACGCCCCACTCCCACGCGTCGAAGCCGATCGAGCCCGTGATCACCTGGAAGACGCGCCCCGCGAAGCGACGGCCGCTCTTGCCGTGCTCCCACATCAGCCGGCTGCGCTCCTCGCCGCTCAGCGCGTACCAGTTCTGCTGCGGCGCGCGGCGCTTCGACATCGGGTAGAAGCAGACGTACGGCATCGCGTCGCCGGGACGCGGCGGATACAGCCGGCGCTGCAGGTGCGGCGACGCGCGCTCCGCCTCGAGGCGCGTCGCGAGCTCGCGCTGGTACTCCGCGTCGCCCTCGACGCCGCCGCGCGCCGCGGTGTCGCGCGCGAGCTTCGACGTCAGCGCGTACATCCCCGCCTCGGTCACGCTGAGGTACGCGCCGGCCGGCGTCAGCACCTGGGGCAGCGCGCCGAGCACGCGCCGCTGCGCCTCGCCCACGCCGTCGAGCGTCGGACGGAAGTGCAGCACCATCACGTCCGCCGTCGAGCCGATGAGCAGCGCGGGCGCGCTCCAGCCGCCGTCCGCAGGCTGCGCCAGCTCGTGCAGCGCGCGCGCGGCGCGCGCGGCCGCCTCGGCGCGCGCCGCGGGCGTCATCGCGCGCAGCGCCGCGCGGTCGATCGAGAAGAGCTGGTGGTGCGCGTACCACCCTTCCAGCGTCAGCGCCGGCGGCACGTGCGGCGCCGCTTCGCCGTGGGCCGGGCGCGCGGCCGCCGGCGGATGCGCGGTGCCGTGCGTCATGCGCCCACTCCCGCGAGCTCGTAGCCCGCGTCGCGCACCGCGTCGTCCAGCTCCGCGCGCGGCGTGCGCGCCGGATCGAACGCCACCGTCGCCTCGCCGATCGCGACGCGCTCCACCTCCACACCGGGCAGCGCGCGCAGCGCGTCCTCGACGGCGCGCACGCAGTGCCCGCAGCTCATCCCCTCGATCCGCATCGTCACCCGTTCCATCACGGCCCTCCCGGCCTGTCGGTCCGCCGGAGAATCTAGCCGCGGCCGGCGACGGACGAATCCGGTGCTTTGCGGACGGCGTGGACGGCGCGGGGCCGCGCCGTCAGGTGCTCACCGCGTCCGAGCGCAGCACGCACTGATGCAGCTCGCCGTCCGTCACGACGCGGCCGTCGAACTGGTAGTACAGCCGGTACTGCAGCAGCCGCACGTCCGGCCGCGGCGTCGCCGATCCCGGCGTCGCGGTCGCGCCCTCGTAGACGACGCGATCGAGCTGGAACAGGTCGCCGCCGTCGCCCGCGGGCCGCGCGTACGCGAGCGGGATCGTCTCGCTCGCCGCGAGCGCGCCGTCGTGCCCGAAAACGTGGACGTCGGCCCACACGTGCTTCGCGTACGTCGTGTTGCGCACCCACGCCTCGACGTGCAGGTGCGTCTGCCAGTGCGTCCGCGTGCTGGGGAAGCCGGGCTGGCTCGGCCAGAGGTTCCGCTTCACGGCCGCGTCGCCCGCCACGCGGAGCGCCTTCGGCTCCACCTCGGCGCCGGCGCGGACGGCAACGGGCGGCGCCGGGTGCGCGGGCGGCGACATCAGGCGCGCGGTGCCCAGCTCCGCCGCCTCCTCGGCGACCGTCGGGACGTGCGGGGGCGGATCGGGCGTGGCGTGCGTCATCGGGGTCGCGCCTCCTCGCGGGCCGGTCGTAAAAGCGCCGCGGCGGCCGATCGGACGCGCCGAACGGCGGGCGGGCGACGTGCTGGTCTCCGTCGATACCCGCGGCGTGCCCGGTGTTCCGCACGTCATTTCGTACGGCGCGCACGCAAAAAGACCGGCGGCGCGCCGAAGCGCGCCGCCGGTCTTTTGAACGTTCGAGAGCGGGAGACGGGGTTCGAACCCGCGACATCCAGCTTGGGAAGCTGGCGCTCTACCAACTGAGCTACTCCCGCGTGTGTTCGACTGCCTTGCTGCCTGCCGGTCAGGACCTTCAGGATGCTGCGCCGTGGAGCGGGGCGCCGCAAGAGCCACAGGTGAGGATTGAACTCACGACCGCCCGATTACGAATCGGGTGCTCTACCACTGAGCTACTGTGGCGACTTCGGATCCGGCGGGTCCGGCGGGTCCGGCCTGCGGATCCAGAAACGAACGGAGGTGCCCTGGAGCGGACTCGAACCGCTATGCCTTTCGGCACCACCCCCTCAAGATGGCGTGTCTACCAATTTCACCACCAGGGCAGCGTGGGGCGCACCGGTCGTCAACCGGGCGCTCACCAGGCTTGAACTGCTAAACCAACGGGGCCGACGGGGCTCGAACCCGCGACCTCTCGAGTGACAGTCGAGTGCTCTAACCAAACTGAGCTACGGCCCCAACTTCACGTGCATGGTCGTGCACCTGCAACTGCACCTGCCATCCTGCTGCGATAGCCCCAACGGGAATCGAACCCGTCTCTCCACCTTGAAAGGGTAGCGTCCTAACCGATAGACGATGGGGCCGCCGGTTCGCACCATCGGACAGTGCTCGCACCTTCCAGTTGGACCTTCGCAGATCCGGTCCGACGATCCTGCCGTCGAGTAGCGGTAACGGGATTCGAACCCGTGTTCCAGCCTTGAGAGGGCTGTGTCCTAG
>CBHYLO010000618.1:0-2872 GCA_966128675.1 uncultured bacterium
GGCGCGCGCGCTGTCCGGGCGTCCCGCGCGCCGCGGGCCGGTGTCGGGGTGGGGGGGTGGGCGGGGCGGGGGGGGCGCGCCTGGGCGGGGCCCCCGCGGGCGGACGCCCCGCGTGCGGGCGCGCCCCGGCCCTTCGCGCCGCCGGGCTTCGCGCCTCGCGCGGGTGCGCCGCGCGACGGTGCGCCACGCGACGCGGCGCCGCGCGACTGGGTGCCACGCGAGGGCGCGCCGCGCGATCCCGCCTTGCCTGCCGGCCGCGACCCGCGGTCACGGCCGTTCGTCTCGCGCGGGGT
Organism: uncultured bacterium; assembly: GCA_966128675.1. Taxonomy (GTDB): domain Bacteria; phylum Gemmatimonadota; class Gemmatimonadetes; order Gemmatimonadales; family Gemmatimonadaceae; genus Roseisolibacter. Next base: position 294 of record CBHYLO010000618.1, read on the forward strand.
CACGGGCGCGTCTCCAGTCGGATGGTCAATGCGTGCTCGCTTGGCGTTCAGAGCGGCCGCGGATCGGCGCGCAGGGCGATCGCCAGCTCGTCGGCGCGCGGCAGCTCTTCCAGGTGGCGCAGCGCGAACTGCTCCAGGAACGCCGACGTGGTGCCGTACAGCAGCGGACGGCCGAGGCCTTCCGACCGTCCGACGATGTCGATCAGGCCGCGCTCCAGCAGCGCCTTCAGCACGCCGCCGACCGACACGCCGCGGATCTCCTCGACCTCGGCGCGGCCGATCGGCTGGCGGTACGCGATGATCGCCAGCGTCTCCAGCGACGCGGCCGAGAGGCGCTGCGGGCGCTGCGCGAGCTGCGCGCGCTCGATCGCCTCGCTGTACTCCGCGCGCGTCAGCAGCTGCCAGCCGCCGCCCTGCTCGACCAGCTCGAACGAGTGGCCGGTCTCGGGGTCGTCGTAGTGCGCGCGCAGCCCGTCGAGCGCCGCCTGCACGTCGTCGGGCGACGCGTCGGCGTCGAGGGCGCGCAGCTCGTCCAGGGGCACCGGACGGCTGCTCGCGAACAGCGCCGCTTCAAGCAGCTTCGCCAGCGGACTCACGCGTGATCTCCACGATCGCGAACGGTTTCGGTTGGGCGAGGCGCAGCTCGCCGAGCTTCGCCATCTCCAGCAGGGCGAGCAGGACGCTGAGGATCTGCCACGGCTCGGCGTCGGCGCCGACGACCTCGGTCCAGCGCGTGCGCGCGCGCAGCGCCAGCGCGCCGCGCACCGAGGTGATGGCGCCCGCGACGTCCAGCGCGCGCTGCACGACGTCGTGCACCGTCGGCTCCTTCGCCACGCGCAGCACGCGGTCGACGGCCGACAGCAGCTCGGTCAGCGAGAGCGCGAGCGGCGGCACGCCCGCGGGCAGCGCGGCCATCGGCGCGAACGACCCGCGCACGAAGCGGTCGCGGCGCTCCTCGCCCAGGCGGTCCAGGTGCTCGACGACCTCGCGGATCTGCTGGTACTCCAGCAGCCGGCGCACGAGCTCCGCGCGCGGGTCCTCCCAGCTCTCCTCGTCGCCGCTGCGGGGGAGCAGCAGCTGCGCCTTGATGCGCAGCAGGCGCGCGGCCATCTCCAGGTAGTCCGCCGCCTCGTCCAGCGCGAGGTGCTGGATGCGCGCCAGGAACTGCTCGGCGACGCGCGCGATCGGGATGTCGTAGACGTCCAGCCGCTCGTCGCGGATCAGCGACAGCAGGAGGTCGAGCGGGCCGGAGAACTCGGGCAGCTCGACGACGAACGTCGCCGGCGCGCCGGCCGTCGCGGCGTCCGACGCCGCGCCCTGCGTCGTGGCCGGCGCGATCACAGGCCGCCGACCGGCAGGACGTACGGCGCCACGGTCTGCAGCGCCGCGCGGTTGATCGCGATCGCCGGCGAGAGCCACGCCCGCAGCGCGCCCTGCCCCATCGAGAGGAAGAGCAGCAGGATCAGCATTCCGAAGCGCCCGAACTCCACGTAGCGGATCGCCCACGCGGGCGGGAGCAGGTACTTCGCGACGTGCGAGCCGTCGAGCGGCGGGATCGGCAGCAGGTTGAAGAACGTCAGCATCAGGTTGAACCAGATCCCGTGCCGCAGCATCTCCTGCAGGAGCGCGAGCGTCGACGTGGCGTCGGGCAGCGCGCGCCCGAGCAGGCCGAGGAGGATGATCAGCAGCGCGCAGACGAACGCGAGGACGAAGTTCGTCGCCACGCCGGCGAGCGACACGATGATGTCGCCGCGCTTGTAGTCGCGGTAGTTGCGCGGCTGCACCGGCACCGGCTTCGCGCCGCCGAAGATCGGCCCGCCCATGACCGCCAGCATGACCGGCAGGATCACGGTCATGAAGGGGTCGATGTGCTTGAGCGGGTTCCACGTCAGCCGCCCGAGCTGGTACGCGGTCGGGTCGCCCTGCCGGTACGCGGCGTAGCCGTGGGCGTACTCGTGCGCGACCATCGAGAACAGCAGGACGGGGGCGACGAGGACGAGGGTGCGCAGGTCCACCGAGAGCGGAAGCGGGAGGGACGGCGCGCGGCGCACGCCAGAGCGCGGGGCGCGGCGCCGGGGATCGGCCGGAAGGCGCACGACCGGGCACACGAGGGGCGCGGACGGCGGCGGCAGCGCGGCGAAACCTAGTGGCGCCCCCAGGGCAAGTCAAAGCGACGCACCGTGCAAACCCGTGTCGCGCCTTGACATGGGATACCGGGTGGGCTAGCCTTCGACGCTTCGCGCGACCTGCGCGCACCCGTCTGTCATCTGCCTGAGAGTTCTCCAAAGTGCCGAACATCGCCTCCGCCAAGAAGAACATGCGGAAGTCGCGCGCTGCGGCTGTGCGCAACCGCGCGCAGCGCTCGGCGCTGCGGACCGCGCTCAAGAAGGCCCGCGCCGAGGGCGCGCCGGCCGACACGACCGCGCTCGCCGTGAGCCTGCTGGACCGCGCCGCCCGCAAGGGCCTGATCCACAAGAACAAGGCGGCGCGCCACAAGAGCCAGCTCGCCCGCAAGGCGGCGGCGGTCTGAGCGCCTGAACGGCAGCACGTGAAGCGGGGCCGGTCCATCACTGGACCGG
>CBHYLO010000619.1:0-2837 GCA_966128675.1 uncultured bacterium
CGTTCGTGCTCGCCGGCGCCGCCCCAGGGCGGCGCAGCCAACCCGCACGGCCACAAGCGGGTAACGCGCGCCGACCGGCGTCCCGCCGCCTGGCACCGCCCCTGCCTTTCCCCAGGCCGAGCGCCGCCGCGCGCTCGTCCCCTGCTCCCTGCCCCGCCACGGGCTCCCCGCCCGTCCCGCCCCCGCCATGGCCGCCTCTCCCGAGCCCGAAACGTCCGCCGCCGACGAGGCGTCGCCGGCCAAGGGCGCCTCCAAGCTGACGCTGATCCTCGCCGTCGTCGGCGGCATCGCCGCCGGCGCGGCCGCCGGCGCGTTCGCGGTCGGGCCGCTGGTGGCGCAGAAGCTGGTGCCGCACGCCGCCGCGGCGGCGGCCGCCGCCGACTCCGCCAAGGCGGCCGAGGGCGAGGAGCACGGCGAGGAGGGCAAGGAGGGGGAGGGCGCGGCCAAGCCGGTGCACACGATCGACAACCTCGTGCTCAACCCCGCGCAATCGGGCGGCCAGCGCTTCCTGCTGCTGACGATCGCGTTCGAGCTGAAGGACGCCGCGACGCTGGACGCGATGAAGGCCCGCGACGCCGAGCTGCGCGACGCGGTGCTGCAGTCGGTCGGCGCGAAGTCGGTGGAGTTCCTCGCCGACATGGCGCAGCGCGACTCGCTGAAGAGCGAGCTGAAGACGGTCGCCGGCAAGCTGTTTCCGGAGAAGAAGGGCGTCATCCGCCGGATCTACTTCCCGCAGTTCGTCATCCAGTAGCCCGGGCGCGCCGATGTCCTCCGACATGCTCTCGCAGTTCGACATCGACCGCCTGCTCGGCGGCGCCGGCGCGGCGCTGCCGTCCGCCGGCAACACGTTCGGCGGCGGCGCGCAGTCCGGCGCGGTGACGCTGGAGCAGGAGATGTCGGTCTACGACTTCCGCCGCCCGCACCGCGTCTCCAAGGAGCGCCTGCGCACGCTGGAGGCGATGTACGAGCGCCTCTGCAAGTCGCTCGAGGCGTGGCTCGTGTCGCGCGCGCGCGGCCACGTCGAGCTGCGCCTGCAGAGCGTCGAGCAGTTCTCGTTCGGCGAGTTCGCGCTCTCGCTCCCGACGCCCTGCGCCACGTACATCTTCGACGTGAAGGGCAGCGGCGGCGTGCAGGGCGTGATCGACATCGGCCACGAGTTCGCCTACTTCCTCATCGACCGCCTGTTCGGCGGCGGCGGCCCGCCGAGCATCCCGGGGCGCGCGCTGTCGCCGGTGGAGCGCCTGGCCGTCCGCACGGTCGGCGAGCGCGCCGCGCAGCTGCTCGAGGAGATCTGGTTCGACCACGTCCCGCTCGAGCTGAACGTCACCGGCTTCGAGTCGAGCCCCGAGATCCTGCAGATCGCCAACCGCGAGGACCCGGTCCTCGTGGCGAACATCGAGGTCGTCGCGGGGCAGGCCAGCTCGCTGCTGCTGATCTGCCTCCCGTTCGCGGTGCTCGAGAAGTTCTTCCAGTCCAGCGGCCAGCGCCGCGTGGGCGGCGTCGCCGGCACGGAGCGCGAGCAGAAGGAGGCGCGCCTGCGCACCGAGCGCGCGCTGCGCGCGACGCCGGTCACCGTGGCCGCGCGCCTGCCGCAGTTCCAGATGTCGCTGCGCGACCTGAGCAACCTCGCGCCGGGCCAGGTGCTCGCCACCGGCATCCCGCGCGACGCGGAGCTGAGCGTGATGATCGGCGGCCGCGAGCGGTGCAAGGGCGCCGCCGGCCGCGTCGGCCGCCGCCTCGCCGTCCGCCTGCTCGACCAGATCGCGCCGCCCGCCGCACTCGACGAGGACAACGGCGGCTGATCCGCCCCCGCGTCCCGCGCCGTTCCGTCTCCGCAGTATCCGTCTCCGCAGTATCCGTCTCCGCCGTCTCCGCCGTCTCCGTCTCCGCCCCATCCGGCTCTCATGAATCCCGCCGAAATCGACGCGCTAGTCGCCAGCGTGCAGGCCGCGAAGGCCAGCGGCCAGCCGATCCCGCAGGTCGCGTCCGAGGAGCCCAATCCCGCCGACTACGGGATGGGCGCGGACTTCGCCGCGAACGCCGCCTTCGCGGGCTCGGAAGTGCCGCTCGGCATGCTGCTCGACCTGTCGCTCCCGGTCTCGATCGAGCTGGGGCGCACGAGCATGACCGTGCAGGAGATCCTGCGCCTCGGCCGCGGCGCGGTGATCCAGCTCGACCGCCTCGCGGGCGAGCCGATCGACGTCTACGTCGGCGACCGCAAGTTCGCCGAGGGCGAGGTGGTGGTGCTGGGCGAGCACTTCGGCGTGCGCATCGTGCGCATCTTCGCCGCCGCGCCGCAGCCGCAGGCCGCCTGACCGTCCGATGAGCCTCAGCGCCACCTTCGGCGTCTTCGTCGCCCTCGGCGCCGTGCTGACGCTGCTCCTCGTCGCGCTGCGCGTGCTGAAGCGCTTCGCGCCGAACGCGGGCAGCGGGCGCGGCAAGCTGCCGATGGAGGTGGTGCAGCGCCTGCCGCTGGGGCCCAAGCAGAGCATCGCCGTGGTGCGCGTGGGCGACCGCGTGCTGGCGGTGGCGGTGGGCGAGGGCGGCATGCAGCCGCTGGCGGAGCTCGAGGGCGACGACCGCGCGGCGGTGCTGGCCGCGTCGGTCACGCCGACGCCGTTCGCCAGCTCGCCGGTGGCGATGCGCGGCGTCGCGACGGCGATGGCGATGGTGCAGCATCCCGAGCTGAAGGCGCTGCCGGGCGCGGCGTGGCTGGCGCGCCGGCTGGCGCCGACGCCGGCCGCGGATGCGGCGGGCGTCGAGACCGCGACGGTCACGCCGCCGCTCCCCACGACGTGCCGGGACGCGCCGGGGGGGACGCCGGCGACCCCCCCGGC
>CBHYLO010000620.1:0-2837 GCA_966128675.1 uncultured bacterium
GGGCGCGGGGCGGGGGGGCGGGGGCGCGGGGGGGCCGCGGCCCCCGCTCGCGCCTGGCTTAGGACGGGGGCGGCGCCCTAGCGGGCCGCCCCCCGCTTCGTCGTCGCGGCCCTGCGCTCAGCGCAGCACGGCCTTCGCGATCGTCTGCAGCTGCATGTTCGAGGTGCCCTCGTAGATCGTGCCGATCTTCGCGTCGCGGTAGAACTTCTCGACCGGGTACTCCTTCGTGTAGCCGTACCCGCCGAACAGCTCCACGCACAGCGACGTCACGCGCTCCGCCACCTGCGACGAGTAGAGCTTCGCCATCGCCCCCTCGCGCGCGATGTCCTGGCCCGCGTCCTTCAGGCGCGCCGCGTTGTAGACCATCAGGCGCGCGGCCTCCAGCTCCGTCGCCGCCTGCGCGACCTGGAACTGGATCCCCTGGAACTCCGCCAGCGGCTTCCCGAACTGCTTGCGCTCCTTCAGGTAGGCCGTGGCCGCGGCCAGCGCGCCGCCGGCGACGCCGATCATCTGCGCGCCGATGCCGATGCGGCCGACGTTCAGCGTGTCGATCGCGATCTTGTACCCCTTGCCGACCTCGCCCAGCAGGTTGGCGTCGGGCACGAAGGCGTTGTCGAAGTGCAGCGCGGTCGTGCTGCTGGCGCGGATGCCGAGCTTGTCCTCCTTGCGGCCGATGCTGAAGCCCTCGGTCCCCTTCTCGACGACGAACGCCGTGATCCCCTTGTAGCCGAGCGCGGGATCCGTGGTCGCGAAGACGACGAAGATCTCCGCCTCGGCGCCGTTCGTGATCCACGCCTTGGCGCCCGACAGCCGCCAGCCGCCGTCGACCTTCGTGGCGCGCGTCGCCAGCGCGAAGGCGTCCGATCCCGAGCCCGGCTCGGAGAGCGCGTAGGCGCCGACCGTGTTCGCCGTCAGGCGCGACAGCCAGCGCTGCCGCTGCTCCGCGGTGCCGTAGGTCGCCAGCGGGTACTCGACCAGCGTGTTCTGGACGTCCACCTGGATGGCGGCCGACGCGTCGACCTTGCTCAGCTCCTCGACGGCGAGGACGATCATCATCGCCGTGCCGCCGGCGCCGCCCACCGCCTCGGGCAGCTCGATCCCCATCAGCCCCATCTCGAAGAACTGCTTGGTGAGGGCGGGGTCGACCTTGCCGGCCTCCTCCATGGCGTGGACGCGCGGGCGGACCTCCCCCTCGGCCAGGGCGGTCACGGCGTCGCGGAACATGACCTCTTCCTCTGAAAGGAGGGTCAGGGGCGGGCGGGCGGTGGCGAGGTCGCTGGACATGCTGGGGGCTGGAGACGGCGGCGCCGCGGGGGCGCGGGGAAGGGGCGGGAGGTCGCGCGGCACGGCGTACCGGGACGCGTTCGGGAAAATGGCCGATCCGGCCGGTGTGGGGTAGCATTAGCGGGTCGCGCGTGTGCTTCCGGTTACCCCGGTGCCACGCGCCCTGTCTGCATGTCCTCGACGGCAATCCCGCCGCCCACCCCTCGCAGTCCCGATGGTCTCGAACCTCTCCGACCGCCTCCGGCCGCGCACCGTCGCGGCCGTCTCCGGGGGCGCTCGCCCTGCGTCCAGACCTGCCGGACGCGTCCGGTCGCGCGCCGCCGCGCTCCTCCCCCTCGCCGGCCTCGTCGTCGGCCTGACCGCGTGCGGCGGCGGCGACGGCCCTCCGCCCACGCCCTCCGCCATCGGCGCCGCCGATCCCGGCAGCGCGCTCGCCGGCACGGTCGGCGCCGACCTGACGGCGCCCGTGCGCGTGCGCGTGACCGCCACGGGCGGGCAGGCCGTGAAGGGCACCACGGTCACGTGGACGCCCGAGGGCGGCGGGCGCGCGACCCCGGCCTCGAGCGTCACCGACGCCGACGGCGTGGCCGCCACCACCTGGACCCTCGGCTCCGCGGCGGGCGCGCAAACGCTCGCGGCGTCGGCCGGCACGGCGAGCGTGCGGACCGTGCTGACGGCGACCGCCGCGGCCGGCCGCCCGGCGACCGTGCGCGTCCAGGGCGACAGCTCGCTCGGGCTCGTGCCGGGCGTCACGGTCGCGCTCAGCGCCACCGTCGCGGACCGGTTCGGCAACCTCGTGGCCGGCGCCCCCATCACCTGGCGCAGCGGCGACCCGACCGTCGTCACCGTCGACGACGCGGGGCGCCTGATCGCCCGCGCCCCCGGCACCACCGCCATCGACGTCACCAGCGACACGGCGCGCGCGCGCCTGACCGTCCGCGTCGACGCCGTCAGCGCGATGAGCATCACGCGCGTCGCGCCGGACACGCTGGTGCCGGGCGGCACCGTGACGGTCGACGGCGCCGGGTTCGTGCAGACGGGCGCCGGCACCGAGCTGTGGATCTCCGGCGTGAAGGCGAGCGTCGTCGAGGTCACGCCGACGCGCATCCGCGCCACCGTGCCGGCGATCAGCGCGCTCCCCTGCGCGGCGCCCAACGGCGCCGCGGTCACGGTGCGCCGCAACCTCGGCACCGGCGTGGTGGATTCGGTGCGCCGCGCCACCGTGCTGCCGGTCGCGACGCGCCGCTCGCTGCGCGTCGGCGAGAGCGTCACCATGCTGACCGCCGACGAGGCGCGCTGCACGCAGCTCGACGGCGGCGGCCGCTACATCGTCAGCGTCTTCAACGCCGACCAGTCGGGCGACCGGCTGCTCTTCGCGCAGCTGCGCGGCACCACCGGCGGCGTGACGGCCACGCAGCCACTGGCGGCGCGCACGCCCAGCCGCGTCGCGGCCCCGACGCGCGCCGCGACCCCCGCGCCGAGCGCCGCCGAGCGCCGCGCCCTCGACGGCGCGCGCGAGCACGCGGAGCGGCTGGAGTGGGAGCGCACGCTCG
>CBHYLO010000621.1:0-2835 GCA_966128675.1 uncultured bacterium
ACGGAACGGCGGAAGACGGTGGGGCGTGAGACGGAAGAGCGGACCCTTCGCGCTTGGTGCTTCAAGCCGAAAGGTCCGCCCCATCGTCTCACGCCGTTCCGTTCTCCGCTACTTCGTCCTCCGCCTTACCGTCCTCCGCTACATCGCGCCTATCCGAACCATTCCCGCGGGCAATCCCGCTGCTGCCGCGCCGCGTCGATGACCCACTGCTGCGTGGTCACGTCCGCGACCTCCTGCGGCACTTGGTCGAACCACTGGCGCGCCTTGTCGCCGTCGCCGACGCGGCGCCACAGCTCGCCCACCAGGTAGGTGAGGACCGCGCGCTCCTCGGGCGCGACGCCGTCGAAGCCGTCCAGCGCGCGCTCGAACGCCCACGCCGCCTTGCGCCGGAAGAAGCGCTCGGCCTCGATGTCGCCCTCGTCGACGCAGCACCACGCGGCGCGCAGCAGCAGGTCGGCGACGTGGCGCGGCTCCATCCCCTGCCACTCGGCCACCTTCGCGGCCGCCTCGTACTTCTCGGAGCCGAGGACGCCCGACTTGGTCGGCGTGGCGCCGGGGAGGGCGCCCTGCAGCGCGCTCGAGGCGGCGACCTGCGGCGCGAGCTCCGTCCACACCTGCTCGCGGAGCATCGGCGAGACGTCCGCCTCCTCCGTGAAGTCGCGCTCGGCGCCGGTGTAGCCGCATCGCTCGCACATGTGCACGAGGTAGGGCAGCGGCTGCGTGCCGGCGGCGCGCTCGTGGAAGTCCGTGCGCTTTCCGCCGAAGGAGTTCGTCGACACCACGGCCTGCGAACGGAAGTGCGTCTCGCACACCGGGCAGGTCAATTCGATTTGCTGAAGCGTGGTCATGAGGTCCTTCTCCCGCTCGTACTCGGTGCCGACCTGTCCTTCGCGCGGTTCTGCGGCGTAAGTCGGGGTCTGACCGGAGGTTGGCCGCTCTGCGACGGCGTTCGTGCCCTGTGGAAAAGCCAAATCCATGCCACGTTGCGCGCGCGGGCGGGCGTTCTCGGTGGCCGGGCCGCGGGCGGCCCGCGACGTGGATCACACGGCGATGACAGGGGGATGACACGACGTCGCAGACGCCGCCGCGCGGCCTTGTTCGTGCCCATCACGGCGGGGTATCTTCTCGCGCCTCCCACCTGCGGCGGACGCCGTTCGCGCGGTGGTGTCGCCCCGCCTCGTCGATGCTGATCAATCTCCTGCCCGACTTCCTGGCCGTCCTGCAGCACGGCGACCGCGTCGCGGCGTACCAGCGCTACTTCGAGACGCATCGCGCGCTCCTGGCGGCGTACTGGGACAACTACGTCGTCGATCCGGACGGGCCGCACTTCGAGGAGGTCGTGCGCGCGACGGTGGCCGCGCCGCGCGACGACCTGCACGCGATGCTGGAGCAGATCGACGTCGTCGCGCTGGCCGCCGACGCCGCGCGCCGCGCGGCCGACGTGCTGGAGCCGGACGTCGACATCGACGTCGTCGTGATGGTGGGCGTGGGCGCCGCGAACGCGGGCGAGCTGGTGGTCGACGGCCGCGGCACGGCGTTCGTCTGCCTCGAGCACTTCACCGGCATCGCCAACCCCGCCACGCAGGGCCTCGGCCTCGATCCGGGGCTGGTGCCGCTGTGGGTCGCGCACGAGGCGGCGCACGCGGTGCGCTACACGTCGCCCACCAGCCGCAGCGCGCTGCGCACGCTCGTCCATGAGGCGGGCGGCTACTACTCGTACTGGGAGACGGGGCGCCGCGGCGCGCTGCGCGAGCACCTGGTGAACGAGGGCCTCGCGGTGGAGGTGTCGCGCCTCGTCGCGCCGGGCCACGCGGCATGGGAGTACTTCGGCTACGGCCGCCGGCAGTACGCGCGCATCCGCGAGCTGGAGCCGATGCTCGCGCGCGCGGTCGCGCCGGAGCTGGACACGTCGGGCCTCGGGCTCCGCCTGCGGTGGCTGTCGGGCGGCATGAGCGACGAGGCCCGCACGTACGACCGCTACGTCATCCCGGAGCGCGCGGGCTACTACGTCGGCGCCCGCCTCGTCGAGCCGGCGATCGCGTCGCGCGGCGCGGCCTGGGCGATCCGCGCGTCGGCCGAGGAGCTGTGCACGGCGGGGCAGACGCACGTCGTCGCGACGGCGTAGGAGCGCTGCGGACTGCGGGCTGCGGATCCCGCGCCCGGGACGCATCGGCGCGCCGGACCCGTACGGTGCACTGCATTCGACAGGATGACGGGATGAACCAGGAGGCTCCGCATGGCGCGCCGCTCCAAGCGCCGGTGCGGAGCCTCCTCGTCATCCCGCCATCCCGTCCATTGCCGTTCCGGGTCCAACGCGCCGGCAACGCGATCCGCAGCCCGCAGTCCGCACCTGCAGTCCGCAGCCTCCTACCGCGCCTCCACGCGGACCCGCGTCCGCTGCTCGAACGCGTGCGTCGCGGTGCCGATGGTCATCGTCATCGTCGTGCGCCCCTCGCCGGTGACGCCGCGCAGCACGCCGCGCGCGGGATCGAGCAGCAGCGTCGCGTCGGCGCTGCCGCTGCCGGTCACGCGCACCGACTGCCCGCCGGCGAAGCCCTGGCCGCGCAGCGTGCTCGTGGCGCGGCGGCGCACGCGCAGCAGCGCGCCCTCCGTCCGCTCCACCTCGTAGGCGGCGATCGCCTGCACGGCCACCGGCAGCGGGCCGGCGCAGGTCGTGGTGGCCACCGTGTCGCGCCAGCGCGCGCCGATCGTGAGTGGCGTGGTGCCGGCGGGCACGCGCGGCAGCGCCTCGCGCGCCACCGCCAGCGCGGTGAGCGCCGCGGCCCCAGTCGGCGTCCCGCATCCGCCCGCGGCGGCCGAGCCGTCGACGTCCAG
>CBHYLO010000622.1:0-2823 GCA_966128675.1 uncultured bacterium
GCCAGCAGCGCGGCCGCCGCGGCGACGAGCGTCGCGCGTCGAATCGTGAGACGGAGCATGGGGCGAACGGACGGGAGTCTCCACGGACGTGGCGGACCCTCGGCGTCGCGGGTGCGCTGCCGCGATATCTGCGGCGCGACCGCGCGGCGCACAACCCGACGCGCGCCGCGCCCGGTCAGTCGCGGCGCTGCCGCTCGCGCGGCGGCTGCAGCGTCGTCCCGCACCGCGGGCACGGGCCCGGCGCCGTCCACAGCGTGAGGTGGTGCCGCGCCGAGTGCGGGCAGCGCACGCCCGCCGGGACGTGGCCCGCGGCGACCGCGGCGGCGGCCGCGTGCGCGCTCGCCTCCGACGGCCGGCCGGGGATGCGCGCGATCCGCAGCGCCCGGCAGTCGTCGCAGCTCACCCCGACGACGTGCGTGTCCGGCCCGGCCGCGTAGCCGCTCACCATGCGGTCCACGTGGTAGCCACAGCCGGGGCACGTGTAGGAGCTCGTGGACTCGACGCCAGCGCCCATCGGGTTCGCCACGGAGTGGGGGGGCCGCCCGACGTCCGGCCGGCCGCGTGGACTCCGCCTTCAAGATGTGGGCGCGGCGTCACGCCGGCCACCGGTCGTCGTACGCGGCGTAGAGCTGCTGGTCGAGGAGCACGCCGTCCTTGATCGCGCACCGGCGCATCGTCCCCTCGCGCACGTAGCCCGCCTTCTCCAGCACCCGCTGCGACGCGACGTTGTGCGCGAACGGCACGGCGAACACGCGGCGCAGGCCGAGCGTCGCGAACGCGTGCCCGGTCATCGCGCGCACCGCGTCGGTGACGATGCCGCGCCCCCAGTGCGCGCGCCCCAGCCAGTAACCCAGCTCGGCGCTCACGCGCTCGATGTCGTGGCCGGGCATCAGCGTGATGCCGCCCGCGACCTCGCCGTCGACCTCGATCGCGAACGCGGTGGCCGGATCCGGCGCCGCCTCGCGCACGCGCGCGATGTACGCCTCCGCGTCCGCGAGGGCGTACGGGTGCGGGAAGCGGTCACGGAGGTTCAGCCAGATCTCGCGGTCGTTCGCGTGGCGCGCGAGCGACGCGGCGTCGCCGGGCCGCGGCGGGCGCAGGCGGCAGGTCGGGCACGCGAGCTCCACGGTCAGCGCGCCACGAGGTCCACGCGCAGCGAGTCGAGCGGCCGCCCGCCGACCATCGGGCGCACGCGGATGCCCGTGCGCTCGACGCTGGCGACGGTCGTCGCGGGCACGCCGGCGCCGCTCGCCGCGCGCAGCGCGCGCAGCCGCACGCACCCGCCCTGGACCGGCATCGCCGTCGCCACCTCGAACGCGAACCGGCCCTGCGCGTCCGTCTGGCCCAAGCTGCCGGTCACGTCGACGGCGCCGGAGTCCGCGGGCAGGCACGCCGCCTGGTACACGCGCGCCTGGACGATCAGCCCCGAGACCGGCGCCGCGTCCGCGGTCGCGACGGTGCCCGCGACGTGCAGCCGGAACGGCGGCGGCGCCGGCGAGCAGCCGCAGCCGTCCGTGGGGACGACGCACGCCGCGGCGAAGCCGAGCAGCGCGCCGAGCACCGGAATCTTCCGCATGCGCTTCCTCTCCCGTCCGACGTCCGGATGACATCATGCGCGCGCGCGCGTGTGCGGGGCAACGCCCCGCAGGCAACGCCCCGCGCTACGCGCCGAGCCAGGCGGCGACGCGTCGGCCGGCGTACGCGCCCACCGCCGTGCCGACGACGCTGAGCGCGAACGCGGTCATCGTGCCGACGGGGGCGCCGGCGGCCCAGCCGGCCGCACTGCCGAGCGAGGCGCCGAGGATCGCGAGGAGCCTGGACATGCGCGAGTGGCGAGAGGGTGTACCTCCTGGACGAGCGAGGCGTCACCGCCGCCACCGATCATTCGCGAGTGGCTCGTGCAGCGCGCGCGGTCGCCGCGCGCACCGCGACGGCGAGGAGCGCGTAGAGCGCCGCGTCGACCGCGAGCGCGCCCCCGTGCAGGTGGTCCATGCCGAGGAGCGCGCCCACGAGGTCCGCGCGGCCGACGGGCGAGATGCCGTGGTGGTCGGAGATGTACGGCAGCGGGAAGCCGCGCACCTCCACCGGCCGCGCGCACGACGCGGGCGCCGGCGGGCAGTCCCAGTCCTGCACCTCCAGCCGCGTGCCGCGTACCACGCTCGACGCGAGCGCGAGGACGAGGCCGAGCAGCGCGCAGGCGACCAGGGCGCGGAGGCCCATCATGCCGGCGTCGCCGCGCGCCGTGCGTGGAGCGTCGCGGCGCTCATGTCCCGTCATCCGCCGCGAACCGCCCGTGCGCGAGGAATGCGAAGATGCGCGCGTGCACCTCCGGCGCGAGCATGAGGAAGGTGTGCCCGCGCGCGACGACGCTGAAGTCCGTCATCCCCGCGAGGCGCGCGCTCGCTACGGACACCTTGCCGTCGTGCGGCCGCGGCATCCAGCGCCCGAAGAGCGGATTCCAGCTGCGCGTGCCGGCGACGACGCCGACCTCGAGCCCCGGCGGCAGCGCGCCCAGCGTGCGCGCGACCGACTCCGGTCCCGTGCCCAGCGCCAGGAACGCCGGGCCGAGCACGCGCCGCGACACGCGCCACGCGCGCAGGCGCTCGGCGAGCTCGGAGCCCTGGTTCGGCGGCGCGAGCATGACGATGCGCCCCAGGCGATGCCGCCACGCGGACGCCGCCGGCAGCGCGAGGCTGGCCCGCACGACGATGCCGCCGAGCGAGTGCGTGACGAGGTGCACCGGCCCCGCGCCCTGCGCGACGAGCCGCGCCAGCCGCGCCGCGAGGCCGGCCGCGTGCGTCGCGACGGTGCCGCCGCGCGAGC
>CBHYLO010000623.1:0-2822 GCA_966128675.1 uncultured bacterium
TGGGCTCCGGCTCCCGGCGATCTCACGCGGCGGAGCCCCGATGGCTGTGCCTCGGGTACCCTTGGTGATCTCGCAGGTCGCCTGCGCCCACCTCCGGCCCGCCGACCACGCGACCAAACGCTGCACGCACTCCTGACGACGTCGCCCGTGGGCAGGCCGGCGACTCGGCGCTACCGTAGCGCGACCCTCCTCGCCGCCTCGTTCCCTCCCCTCCGCATGCCGACCCGACCCCTCTCTCTCGCGGGCCTCGTGGCCGCCGCGGCCCTCGCCGCGCCGCTCGGCGCGCAGGCGCCCGTCCGTCCCGCCGGCTGGCGCGCGGCGTTCGACGCCGCGGGCGTGCCCGACAGCGCGCTCGCGTTCGCGGCCATGCCGCCGGGCTGGCACCTGACCGCGCCCGCGACCGGCGGGATGGTCTGGGATCCGGCGCACGTCGTCCGCGGGACGCCGCGCATCGAGAGCGAGCTGTTCCTGTTCGCGAAGGAGCCCGGCACCGGCACGGGGCTGCTCGTCGGCGGGCAGGCGCTCGGCGAGAGCGGCGCGCGGTGGACCGCGTTCGTCGCCGGGCCCGACGGCCGCTTCCGCGTGGTGCGGCGCGACGGCGCGACCGTGCGCGAGCTGGTGCCGTGGACGGCGCACCCCGCCATCCCCGTGCGCCCCGCCGACCGGGCGAACGTGAAGCTCGTCCTCGGCGTCGAGGGCGCGGGCGAGGCGGTGCGCTTCCTCGTCAACGGCGCCGCGGTGGCCGAGCTGCCGCGCGCGGCGGTGCAGCCGGACGGCGTCGTCGGCTTCCGGCTGGAGCCCGGCGCGAACACGCACGTCTCGACGCTGCGGCTCGACGGCCGCAACGTCGCGCCCGAGCCCGCGAAGCCCGCGCACTGACGCTTGGCTGGCCGCCGTCTTGCCCCTCGCGCTGCCCCGATTTCCGGCGGCACTCATGGTGGCACTCATGGCGACGGCGGTGAGCATGGCGAGCACGGCGAGCGTGTGGCGGCGTGGACGACGGCTCCTGGCGGGTGTGGTGGCGGTGGCGGCGGTGGGATGTCAGGCGGCGCACGAGCGGCCCGAGGGCGCGGACAGCGCCACGCTCGCGGGCGCGGTGGTGGAGCGTGGCGTGGTGACGTCGCGCGCGGACGGCACCGTCGAGCGGCCGGGCCGCGACTGGGCGGCGATCCGCACGCGCGACACGCTCGTCGTCGCCGCGCCCTACAACTCGACGACGTACTTCATCTACCGCGGCCTGCCGCTCGGCTACGAGTACGAGCTGCTGAAGCGCTTCGCGGCCGACAAGGGCGTCACGCTGCGCTGGGTCGTGGTGCAGGACCGCGACTCGCTGTTCGCGATGCTGCACGACGGGCGCGCCGACGTCGTCGCGGCGCGGCTGATCCCGATGCCCGAGGACTCGGGGCGCGCGCTGTTCACGCGCGCGCTCTACCGCGCGGAGCCGGTGCTGGTGCAGCGCAAGGCGTCGCCGCAGGCCGCGGCCGCGGCGCTGCCCGATCCCGTCGACACGATGCTCAAGCGCGGGCCGGCCGAGCGGGCGCCGGCGACGGCGCCGGAGACGCGGAGGACGATCCGCGCGCGCCTCGTGCAGCGCCCGTCGGAGCTCGCGGGGCGGCGCGTCACGCTGCCCGAGCACTCGCCGTACGCGCGCACGCTGCTGGAGCTGGAGGACGAGATCTCCGGCGACATCGGCGTCGTCGAGGTCGAGGCGTCGTCGGAGGCGGTGATCCGCGAGGTCGCGAAGGGCAACGTCGCGTACACGGTGGCGCAGGGGAACCTCGCGCAGCTCCAGACCGGCGCCTACCGCAACCTCGAGATCCGCCCCGTCGTCGGCGCCGCGCAGAAGGTCGCCTGGGCGGTGCGCCGCGACGCCCGCGCGCTGCGCGACACGCTCGACGCGTGGATCGCCGACGAGAAGAGCGGTGCGGTGTTCGACCAGCTGTACAGGAAGTACTTCGTGGACCAGCGCGCGTACCTGGCGCGCGTCGAGAGCCGCTACCTGACGTCGGAGACGGGGACGCTGTCGCCGTACGACTCGCTGCTCCGCAAGCACGCCGCGGCGCTGGGCTGGGACTGGCGGCTGCTCGGATCGCAGATGTACCAGGAGTCGCGCTTCCGCCCGACCGCGAAGTCGTGGGTGGGCGCGCGCGGCCTGATGCAGCTGATGCCCGCGACCGCGAAGCAGTTCGGCGTGCGCGCGATCACCGATCCCGCGCAGAACGTCGCCGGCGGCGTGAAGTACCTGCAGTGGCTCGAGCGGCAGTGGGCGTCGCGCATCGCCGACTCGACCGAGCGGCTCAAGTTCGTGCTCGCGTCGTACAACGCGGGGCTCGGCCACATCGTCGACGCGCAGCGCCTGGCCGACAAGCACGGCGACGACCCGGAGAAGTGGGAGGAGGTCGCGTACTGGCTGCTGCAGCTGGCGAAGCAGGAGTACCACGCGGACCCGGTGGTGCGGTACGGCTACTGCCGCGGCTACGAGCCCGTCACGTACGTGGCCCTCATCCTCGAGCGCTTCGACCACTACCGCCAGTTCGTGACGCCGACCGTCGCGGAAGCCGGTCTCGGTCCTGCGCGGGTCGCACGCTGAGATTGGTGTAGCGGCTCACCGTGGTGGGGGACGGCGCCGGCTCGGAATTCCGCACGGCGGAGCCACGAGGCGCTACGCGCTCGTGTCTCCGCGCGTGCGGAATTCAGGTCGCTCGGCGCCATCCCCCGCCACGGTTCGCCCCACGCGTCGCTGCGAAGGCGGCCGCGCGAAACATCGACAGGCCGCCGCGCACACCGGCGTACGACGGGGGCAGTGGGCGAAGGGCGGATGG
>CBHYLO010000624.1:0-2822 GCA_966128675.1 uncultured bacterium
GCGCGCCGCCGCCTCTGCCTGCCCCGCGAGCGGACGGGCGTACGCGACGAGGGCGCCGGGACATCGTCCCGGCGCCCTCGCGCGTCATGGATGGCGCGCGCCGCTCAGGGGCGCGGCTTGGCCGTGCGTCCGGAGCCGCCCGAGGACGAGCTGCCGGACGAGGAGCCGCCCGACTGCGAGCCGCCGCTCGATCCGCCGGACGACCCGCCCGACGAGCCGCCCGAGCGCGTGCTCGCGCGCGGCGTGGCGCCGGGCGTCGCGCCGTCGGAGCCGCCGCGCGTGTAGCCGCGGCCGTTCACCGCGCGCGCCCGCTCGGTGGCCGCCGCGTTGGGATCGCGCACGACGATCACGACCGGCGTGCCGCCGGGGAACCACCCGCTGCCGTAGAAGCCGTTCCCGTAGTAGCCGCCGTAGTAGCCGTTCCGGTAGTAGCCGTTGTTGTACGCGTTCCAGCCGTACGCTCCGTAGCCGAACGGGCTGCCGTAGAGCCACACGGACGGCCCGATCGTCTGGCCCGGCAGGCGCGCGTCGGAGGAGGCGAGCGCGCGCCGCTCCTGGTCGCCGGTGGCCGGGTTGAGCGCGAAGACCTTGGGGTACGAGAGCGCCACCATCACGTCGATGACCCGATCGGGCACGCCGCGGTCGGCGAGGCGCGCGAGGCGGCGGGCGTCGAGCGCGAAGCCCTGCCCGCGCGCCGCCAGCCACGCCTCGACGACGGGCGCGTCCGACAGCCGGACGGCGTCCGCGACCTCCTCGGTCGTGATCGGGGCGCCGAGCGCGAGGCGGACCTCCTCGTCGCGCCGGGACGCGGCGAGGGCGGCCGCGACGTCGGCGGGCAGCGCGCCACTCGTGGGCGCAGGGCGGAAGCGCGTCACGCGCACGCCCGCGCCGGTGCCGACGCTCGCGCTGCGGACCTCCAGCCAGTCGCCGTCGGGCGCGAAGGCGAGGATGCCGCTGGACCCGCGGGCCACGCCGCCCGCGCAGGTCGCGGCGCTGCGCAGGTGCAGCCGCCGGCCGTCGGCGGACCACTGCGCCTGCTCCCAGCCGTCGCAGCCGTCGGCCTGCCGCGGCTGGCGCGCGCCGGTGGCGTCCAGGTGGTCGCGCGACGCGACCTTCCCGTCGGCGACGGTCAGGACGTCGACGCCCGTGCCGCCCGTGGCCGGCACGACGCAGGTGAGCGGGGCGTTCATGGGCACCACGCCGCCGGCGTCGACGGGCGACCAGCACCCGAGCCAGGCGCGCCAGCGCGGATCGGCGCCGGTGGACTGGGCGCTCGCCGCGCCCGCGCCCGCGAGCAGCAGGGCCGCGGCGCCGAGCGCGTGGCGGAAGGGAAGGGCCGTGCGCATGAGGGGTCTCATCAGAAGCGGAGGGAGAGCCCGGCGGTGGCGACGAGCCCCGACAGGTCGATCCGATCGAAGTTCGTGAAGTCGTCGCTCATCGCCGCGCGCGCCCAGGTGTAGCGCGCCTCGGTGGCGAGCGCCACGTGCGGCGAGAGCGCGAACTCGACGCCGGCGAGGCCATGGGCCGTCGGCGTCCAGCCGGAGGAGCGCAGCGTCGCCGGGAAGACGTCGAGCGTCTCCTCGTCGACGAAGTCGCCGTCCTGCGAGAAGCGGTACCACATCGCGCCGCCGCCCGCGCCGACGTACGGCGCCACGCGGGTCGGGATCCAGGCGAAGCGCCCGATCGAGCGGCCGCGCGGCGCGAGGTACGCGCGCACGGAGGCGGTGATGGGAGTACGCGCGAGCGCCGTGGTCTGCTCGATCGGGAGGTCGTCCTGGTCGACGAAGCGCCGGAACTCGGACCTCGCGCTCGAGCGGGCGTGGCTGGCCCCGAGCACGAGGTCGAAGCGGTCCGACAGGTTGATCGACAGGTCGGCGCCGACGTTGAAGCCCGTGAAGGCGTTCGACCCGAGCGTGAGCCGCTCGCGCGCGAAGTCGAAGACGTCGCTGTTGCCGAGCGCGCGGTCGACGCCGCCGCGCAGCGTGATCGCGCCGACCGGCGGCCGGAAGAGGAAGCCGTCGCCGCCCTGCTGCGCGCCGGCCGCCGGCGCGACGGCGAGCGCGCCGGCGAGGGTGGCCGCGAGCGCGAGGGCGGCCGTGCGGGCACCGCCGGGGGATCCTGATCGGGTCATCGACGCCTCTCCGGCGTGCGGGTCGTGATGGTGCGGCGCCGTTGCCGCGCATCCAGCGGGCGGAGCATCACTCGGGCCGGTCCGTGACGTGGGTCACGAACGCGTTCCGCGCCACGCCGCATCCGCACGCGGTCGCCGGATGCGCCGTGCAAGCTGCCGCGAGACAACGGCTTGCGCTCGCGCGGGCGCGCTCGCGTCGGTCGCGTGGTGGTGCCGCGCGCGCGCCGCAGGGCGCGCGGAGCGTCACCCGTGGGGGGCAACCGGTGTCCCCGACGGTGGGCGCTGCGCGAGGCGCGCGCGCCGCCCGCGCATGTGATACGGCGATGGCTTGAGAATGGTCCCCGCGCGGGGTAGCTTGCGGGTGCTCCAGGTCCCGGAGGGCGTGAGCCCGCTAACCGCGTCAGGACCCCGCAGGTAGCAGCGCCGTGTGGTGTCTCGCGTTGCTCCGTCAGGCCTGGAGTATCCGGCCGGCGATCGCCCTCAGGGCGATGCCGGCCGGATATGCGTTCCGGAGGCACGCTCGCCGGCCGAGCGGTACCAGTAGCCCACGGCCAGCAGGAACGCGCCGACGAGCAGGTAGCTGCCGACGCGCAGCCCGACCGACCGCAGCTCCGACGCCTGCGCCAGCGCCTTGAGCGCCGCGTAGATCGCGAGCGCGAGCCCGACCTGCCGCGCGCCCGCGACGCGCCGC
>CBHYLO010000625.1:0-2814 GCA_966128675.1 uncultured bacterium
GGATCCCCATGCGCATCGCGCTCGCCAGCGTGCTCGTCGACGACCAGGCCAAGGCCCTCGCGTTCTACACCGAGAAGCTCGGCTTCGTGAAGGTGCACGACATCCCGATGGGCGAGCACCGGTGGCTCACCGTCGCGTCGCCCGAGGGCACGCCCGACGTCCAGCTCGTGCTCGAGCCCAACGCGCACCCCGCCGCGCGGCCGTGGCAGCAGGCGCTCTACGCCGACGGCATCCCGCTCACGTCGTTCGAGTCGCGCGACGTGCACGCGGAGTACGAGCGGCTGGTCGCGAAGGGCGTCGAGTTCCGCAAGCCGCCGACCGTCATGGGCCCCGTCACGATCGCGATGTTCGACGACACCTGCGGGAACCTCATCCAGCTCCACTCGGCGTGACGACTGCCGTCACTCGCGACGTCGGCGGCGCCGGCGAGACGCCGTCGATCGTCGTCGTGCGCACGATCGCGGCGCCGGTCGCGCACGTGTTCACGGCGTGGACCGACCCGACGCTGCTGGCGCGCTGGCTCGCGCCGGGCTTCATGCGCGTCGTCGAGGCGAGCGCGGACGCGCGGCCCGGCGGCCGCTATCGCGTCGTCGTCGCCGATCCCGCGGGGAACCGCCACGTGACGACGGGCGAGTACCGCGAGGTGGCGCGCGACCGCCGGCTCGTGAAGACGTGGGTGTACGAGGGCGACGATCCGCCGGTGACGCGCATCCCGACGCTGCTGACGGTCGACTTCCGCGATACCGGCGCCGGCGCGACGGAGCTGACCATCCGGCAGGACCAGCTTCCCACGCCCGAGTACCGCGAGGGCAACCGCGCGGGCTGGGCGTCGTGCCTCGACAAGCTGGAGGCGCTGGTCGCCGCCCCCCCCGGGTTGGGGGGGGCCCCGCGGGGGAGAACGGGGGGGGGGGGGGGCGTCCCTCCCCCGGGGGGTGGCGGGGGGCGCGGCCCCCCTGTGTGGGGGGGGCGCCCGGCGGATCATCAGGGCGTGCGGCGGCGGCGACGCGCCCCGACGGCGCCGAGCGACGCCAGCCCCGTCGCGACCAGCGCCCAGGTGGACGGCTCCGGCACCGCGCTGACGGAGTAGACGGCGCGGTACGTCCCGACGTTGTCGTCGTAGAAGCCCGGGTTGCCGACGAAGCTGCCGCCGTCGGCGATGCCGAAGTAGAGGCGCGTCGCGCCGTCGGGCACCAGGAACTGCTGCTGCAGCGCGCCGGCCAGGCCGTCGCCGATGAAGAACAGCTGCCCCACCGCGGGCGCGACCGACGCGAAGGTGGTCGTCAGCGTGTTGAAGTTCAGCGCCGACGGCGCGGCGCCCGGCAGCGACGGCCCGAGGAACAGGCCGGCGAGGAAGCCCGACGTCGGGGCGACGATCCCCGAGATGCTCCCCGACGCGTTGAGGCTCGTGCCGCCGATCGCGGGGCCGTCCGGCGTCGGCGCGACGCATACGCCCGCGCCACAGAACGCCGCCGAGCCGTCCGCGGTCACCGTCAGCACGCGGCCCATGCCCGCGTTCAGGTTGATCGCCGTGGGTACGAGCCCCGGCTGGCCGCCGACCGGCGGGTTCG
Source organism: uncultured bacterium (assembly GCA_966128675.1). Lineage (GTDB taxonomy): Bacteria > Gemmatimonadota > Gemmatimonadetes > Gemmatimonadales > Gemmatimonadaceae > Roseisolibacter. The sequence continues at coordinate 1,569 of CBHYLO010000625.1, forward strand.
TGTACGCGTTGCCGCCGGCGAGGTACAGGCTCGTGCGCGTGTCGACGCTCGCGACGCCGGATTGGCCCTGGAGCGGCACCGCCGAGAGGAGCCCGGCCAGCACGATGCCCGCGATCGAGGTCTTCATGGCTGCCTCATGCGATGAGGGTGCGATCCGCCATCAACCACTGGGGTGCGCCAACATGGATCGCCCCTGAACCTGACGCAATGGTCATGTTCGCGCGCCGGCCCGCACCACCAACGGCCCGAGCACGCCGTCCGGCGGCGCGACGTGCAACTCACCGCGAAAGGCCGTCCCCTGCAGCGCGCCCATCATCGCCGCTCGCGCCAGCTCGGGCGTGTTGTTGTGCCGGCTGAGGTGCCCGAGCACGAGGTGCTGCAATCCCGCGTGCGCCACCGCGCGCGCGACCTCGCCCGCCTGCGCGTTGCCCAGGTGGCCCGTCGGTCCGCCGACGCGCGCCTGCAGATCGGGCGGGTACGGGCCGCGGCGCAGCATCGCCTCGTCGTAGTTGGACTCCAGCACCAGCGCGTCGACGCCCTGCAGCAGCGCTAGCACCGCGTCCGGCGCGTGCCCCAGGTCGGTGCAGTAGCCCACGCGCACGCCGGCCACCTCCACCACGAAGGCGGCCGAGTCGTCGACGTCGTGCGGCGTGGCGGCGGAGTGCACGCGGAACGGGCCCGCGTCGAAGCTCGCGCCCGTCTCGAACGGCGCGACGTCCACGCCGCGCAGCGCGCGCCAGCGCCACACCGTCCCCAGCGTCGCCCACACGCGCCAGCCGTACGCCTTCACGCCCGCGGCGGCGCCGACGACGTGGTCGCGGTGGCCGTGCGAGAGCAGCACCTCGTCCACGAACCACGGATGCAGGTCGGCCGCGCGCATGCGCGCCAGCAGCACCGGCAGGTCCACGCCCGCGTCCAGCAGGAGCAGCCGCTCGCCGTGCGCGATGGCGGCGGCGTTGCCCTGGGAGCCGCTGCCGAGCATCCAGAGCGTGATGTCGTGCGTCATGCATTGAGGGGCTGCGGACTGCGGGCTGCGGATCCTGAACCGTGCTGCGGGCTGCGTGCACGGCCGCTCGGGATGCGTCTACGCGCCGGACCTCCGTGACTGTTGGGAAGGATACGGATGCTCCGGATGAGGCGGATCCTGCGGATCGCGCCTCACGAGCGCATGGAGCGTCGCCGCCACGCGGAGCGATCCGTTGCATCCGCTCGATCCGGAGAATCCGTAGCCTTCCCAAAGGCAACA
>CBHYLO010000626.1:0-2809 GCA_966128675.1 uncultured bacterium
GGCGCGTCGTGGTCGAGCGGCCGCCCGCGCAGCACGTCCCCCGCGTGCGCGAGGATCGGCGCCAGCGCGTCGAGCGCGTCGCGCACGCCGCCGGTCGATCCCGGCAGGTTCACGACCAGCGTCCGCGCGCGCGTCCCCGCCACGCCGCGCGACAGCGCCGCGCGCGGGAACGTCGCCATCGCCGACGCCCGCAGCCGCTCGGCGATGCCGGGCGCCTCGCGCGCGAGCACCGCGCGCGTCGCCTCGGGCGTGACGTCGCGCGGCGCGAGCCCGGTCCCGCCGGTCGTGAGCACGACGTCGGCCGCGTCGTCGTCGCACCACGACGCGACCTGCGCGGCGATGGCGACCGCGTCGTCGGCGACGAGCGCCCGCGCCGCGACGACGCTTGCGTGCGCCGCCGCCCACGCCGCGATCGCGTCGCCGGAGGCGTCGCCCGCCACCTCGCCACGCGCGCGCGAGTCGGACACGGTCAGGATGGCGATCCACACGGCGGGCGCCGATCGGCTCACTTGTGCGACGCGTCCTTGTAGAACGGCGGCTTCACCACGGTCGCCGCGACGCGCTTCCCGCGCACGTCGATCTCGAACGCCGTCCCGGGCGCCGCCGCGGCGGCCGGCAGGTACGCCGTGCCGATCGCGGTGCCCAGCGTGGGGCTCATGGTGCCGCTGCGCACGACGCCGCTCTCCTGGCCCTGGTGCAGCACCGCATACCCGTGCCGCGGAATCGCTCGCTCGGCCACGGTGAACCCGACCAGCCGGCGCGGGATGCCCGCCGCCTTCTGCGCCTCGAGCGCCGCCTTCCCCACGAACTCGCCCTTCGCGAGCTTCACCAGCCACCCGAGGTTCGCCTCGAGCGGCGTCACGGTGTCGTCGATGTCGTTGCCGTAGAGCGCCATCCCCATCTCGAGGCGCAGCGTGTCGCGCGCGCCCAGCCCCGCCGGCGTGATCCGCCCCGTGGCGAGCAGCGCCTCCCACAGGCGCGGCGCGTCGGCCGCCGGCACGTACAGCTCGAAGCCGTCCTCGCCGGTGTAGCCGGTGCGCGAGATGATCCCCGACACCCCCGCGACCGCGCCCTCCGCGAACCAGTAGTAGCCGATCTGCGACAGGTCGGTCGCCGTCAGCGGCTGCAGGATCTCCTCGGCCTTGGGCCCCTGCACCGCCAGCAGCGCGTAGTCGTCCGACCGGTCCTCGACGGTGACGTCGAAGGCGCCCTTGTACCGGAGGATGTGCGCGAGGTCCTTCTCCCGGTTCGACGCGTTGACCACCAGCATCAGGCGGTCGGCCATGCGATAGACCAGGCAGTCGTCCTCGATCGTCCCGCGCTCGTTCAGGATCGTCGAGTAGTGCACCTGCCCGACGGCCAGCTTGGCGACGTCGTTCGTCGTCACGTGGTTCACGAACGCGACGGCGTCGGGCCCGGTGACGATGAACTCGCCCATGTGGCTCACGTCGAACACCCCGCACCCCTCGCGCACGGCCTTGTGCTCCGCCGTGATCCCGCCCGGGTACTGCACGGGCATCTCGTAGCCCGCGAACGGGACGATCTTCGCCCCCAGCGCGCGGTGCTGCTCGTGCAACGGGGTGCGCTTCAGCGCCTGCTCGGCGACGACGTCAGCCATTGGGCTCCTGTTCCTGCGGTAGGTGGAGGGGAGCGGCAATATGCCGGAGTGGCAGGAGCCGTGGTAGGCGCTTGACACGTGCCGCGCACCGCTCCGACGAGCGCCGCGAACGCGACGCGGGCTGGCGCCGGAGTCGGCGCCCGCCCGCATCTCCCATCCCGCCGGTCGTCCCGCCGGCTCAGGCGCTCGACGGCCGCGGCTCGTCGACCTTCGCCGCCCGCTGCAGCTCCGACTCGTCCAGCGACCGCATGTCCGCGACCTTCGGCTGCTGCCCCGTCGCGATCCCCTTCGCCAGCTCGAACAGCACCATCGGCGTCGGCCGGTCCTGCTTGGAGTAGATCACCGAGTGCGCCTCGACCAGCACCAGCGCGATGCGCGGGTCGTCCGGCCCGCCGTCCCGCGCCCCACCCTCGTCGCCCAGCCACGCGCGCCAGTCGGGCTGGTACAGCTCGTGGATGATCCGCTTGTCCTGCGTCACGCGCGCGATCCCGCTCACCGAGACCCACTCGCGCGTGCGGTCCTTGTAGAACCCGCAGTTCACGTGCGCGTCGGTGGCGAGCTCCTCGAGCTTGTGCGACTCGACGTTCGTCATGAACCACAGGTCGGTGCCCGCGGTGCGGCGCTGCACCTGCATCGGGCGCGTCACCAGGTGGCCGTCGGGACGGCGCGTCGTCAGCAGCGCGACCTCGATGCCATCGACCAGCGCGTACAGGTCGTCGAGCTTCTTCTCGAGCGGGACCTCGTTGTCCCAGTTCTTGTCCTGCGTGCGGTCGGACTTCGACGCGTCGCTCATCGTCCACCCCTCCCCTCGCTCAAGATCGGCCACGGCTGCGCTCGGCCCTCCGCGCGGCGGGCGGGGGCGCCGGCGCGCGGAATCTCACGGTGCTGCGCGCGAACGCGCCGTACCCGAGCAGGGAGCGTGCCCGCCGGCCGCGATCACCCGAGCCCGGCAACCGCCTCCGCCACGCGCTCTGCATGGCCCGCCGACTTCACGTTCTCGAAGACGTGCGCGACACGCCCCTCCGCGTCGATGACGAACGTCGTCCGCACGACGCCCATGTAGCGGTACCCGTAGAGCCGCTTCTCGCGCCACACGCCGTACGACTCCGCCACCGCGTGCTCGACGTCCGCCAGCAGCGGATACGTCAGCTGGTACTTCGCGCGGAACTTCGCGTGCGACTTCACCGAGTC
>CBHYLO010000627.1:0-2801 GCA_966128675.1 uncultured bacterium
CGCGGCCGTCGGCGCCGCGCCGCTCGACGGCGCGCGGCTGGCCGCGCTGGGCGACCCGCGCACGCTGCTGGCGAGCGTCAACACGCCCGACGAGCTGGCGCGCGCGGACGCCGCGGCGCGCGGCTACGGCGCGTAGGCGAGCAGGGTGGCGTCGTGGCCCCACGACGCGTACGGACACCGATGGCGTTCGCTGATGTGCCCCGGGCACTGCGGGTTCGCGCACCGCTTGTTGCGGTAGTGCGCCTGCTCGTTCCTCGGGTACCGCACGATCGCGCCGCCGAACGCCCACTTCGCGTAGTCGCCCCACGCGTCGATCCGGGGCGCCCCGGGCTTGTAGCCGCTGCCGTCGCTGGACTCCGTGACGTTCCCGGGATCGCTCGCGCCGAGGTTCGAGTACAGGCCGTAGATGCTCAGGCCCACGACGACGCGGCTCGGCAGCGCCCGCGAGAGCGCCATCAGGAAGTTGTCGCCCGTCGGCCCCGCGCCGGCGTTGCACGAGACGAAGCTCAGCATGCCGCCCGGCTTGAGGTACGTGCTGAGGTCGCGCAGCTGGCCGACCGTCGCCGGGCTCCGCGCCCGGCCGCTCATGTAGACCAGCCCGGGAATGCCGTGCGCGACGATCGCGAGGCGCTCCACCATGCCGGCCAGCCCCGCGGCCGCGAGCTTCTCGATCAGGTCCCGCGTCCCGTCCGCCTGGAGCTGGCCCTCGGTGACGCCGAACCTGATGGTGTGGCTCCAGCCCGTCGCGGGGTTGGAGCGGAACACGCCTTCCTGGAACGCCCAGACGCACGCCATGTCGCGCTCCCTGCGCGGAGCCTGCGCTCGACCAACGCCGCAGGGAGAGTATACGGCGGCCGCGCGGCGCGTACAATTCGGCGCCGCCGACGTGACCGCCGCGCCATGGTCCGGCGCGGCGCGCGGCGCTAGCGCACCGCGGGCGGCGTCTCGCCGGAGGGCGTCAGCAGCCCCAGCTCCAGCGCGTGGCGCACGTAGTCGGCGCGCTCGCTGAACCCGAGCTTGTCGTTGATGCGGCGGCGGTACGTGTCGGCGGTCTTGGCGCTGATGTGCAGCCGCTCGCCGATCTGCGACGGCGTGTAGCCCTGCGCGATGAGCACGAACACCGCGCGCTCGCGCTCGGAGAGCGACTCGTAGCGCGCGCGCGTCGCGTCCTGCTGCGCGCGGCGCGTCCAGCCCGCGGCCAGCACGTGCGCGGCCGACGGCCGCACGTACACGCGCCCCGCCGCCACCGCGCGCAGCGCGTCCAGCAGCTCCGTGCTCGCGGCGTCCTTCACCACGTAGCCGCTCGCGCCGGCCTCCAGCAGCGGGATCAGGTACTCCTCCTCGTCGTGCATCGTCAGCACGAGCACGCGCGGCGTCGTGCCGGCCGGGCCGCGCCGGCGGGCGAGCTCGCGCGTCGCCGTCACGCCGTCCATCCCGCCCATCGAGAGGTCCATGACGACGATGTCGGGCGTCAGCCGCTCGCACAGCGCCAGCACCTCGTGCCCGTCGGACGCCTCGCCCACGACCTCCACGTCGGGCGCGGCGCTGAGCAGCGTGCGCAGCCCGAGGCGCACGACGCCGTGGTCGTCCGCCAGCACCACGCGGATGCGCGCGGTCACGCGCCCACCTCCGCCGCCGGCACGGGCGCGAGCGGCACGCGCGCGCGCACCGTCGTGCCCTGCCCCGGGCGGCTCTGCACCTCCAGCCGCCCGTCGATCAGCGCGACGCGCTCGCGCATCACGAACAGCCCCATCCCCTCGCGCGACCGCTCGGCCGCCTCGACGTCGAAGCCCTCGCCGTCGTCGGTGACCTCGAGCACCGCGCTCGCGCCGTCCGTCGCGACGAGGCCGATGCGCACGTCCGACGGCGTGCCGTGGCGCACCGCGTTGCGCAGCGCCTCCTGCGCCACGCGGTAGAACACCGACGCCACCGGTGGCGGCAGCGTCCCGCGCACGTCCGAGACGACGCGCGTCTCGACGCCGCTCTGCTCGCGCGTGCGGCGCGCCAGGAACTCCAGCGCCGCGACCAGCCCCAGGTCGTCCAGCACGCGCGGGTGGACGTTGTGCGACAGCGTGCGCACCTCCGCCAGCGACTCGACGACGATCTCGCGCATCACCGCCAGCCGCTCGTGCAGCGCCCCGCTCGGGACCTCGCGCACGGACGACGTCACCAGCATCTCGAGCGCGCTGAGCTGCTGCGCGGTCGAGTCGTGCAGCTCGCGCGCGATGTGCGCGCGCTCCTGGTCGCCCGCGCTGATGACCTGCGCCGCCAGCGCGCGCATGCGTAGCCGGTCGGCGGTGACACCGTCGAGCAGCGTGTTCAGCGTCGCGCCGATGCGCGTCAGGTCGCGGTCCGCGGCGGGCGACAGCGGCACGCGCGCGGCCAGGTCGCCCGCCGACACGCGGCGCGCCGTCGCCTCCAGCGCGCGCAGCGGCAGCAGCGCCCAGTACACCAGCAGCGCGTTCAGCACCAGCGTCACCATCAGCGACGCCAGCATGATCTCGTTCGCCCACGCCTGCCGCGCCTCGCGCATCACGAAGAACGCCGAGACGTTGATGACGAGGTCCGCGAGCACCAGCTTGCGGAGCAGCGGCGCCTCGAGCAGCGCGCGGCGCCACCCGCGGCGCGCGCGCGGGGCGGCAGGCACCGCGGGCGCGGACGGGGCGGTGACGCGCGCGGCGGTCGCGGCGCGTGGGGCGGCGGAGGCGGAGGAGGTGTGCACGACGACGGACGACGATCGGCGAGACGGCCGGCGTCCGGCCGTGGAGTGGCGCGCCGGGGGCATACCGGCTCGGAGTCGC
>CBHYLO010000628.1:0-2797 GCA_966128675.1 uncultured bacterium
CCCCCCCCCCCCGGCGGGCGGCGGGGCGCGGGCGCCCCCCCCCCCGGCCCCCCGCGGGGGGGCTCGCCCGCCGCGCGCCGCGCCTCGAGGGCGCCTTCGTCTTCTTGAGATACTCGTACATCCCCTCCTTCCCGCCCTCGCGGCCGAAGCCGCTCTCGCGGTAGCCGCCGAAGCCGGCCGACGCGTCGAACAGGTTGGTGGCGTTGATCCACACCACGCCGCTCTTGATCTTCGGCGCGACGTCGAGCGCGAGGTTGATGTTCTCCGTCCACACGCTGGCGGCCAGGCCGTACGGCGTGTTGTTCGCGATCGCGACGGCCTCGGACGGCGTGCGGAACGTCATCGCGACGAGCACCGGCCCGAAGATCTCGACCTGCGCCACGCTCGACGACGGCGCGACGTCGGTGAACAGCGTCGGCGGATAGAAGCAGCCCTCGGTGGGGCACGCCCACGACGGCTGCCACATGCTCGCGCCCTCGTCGCGGCCCGCCTCGACGAGCGTGCGGATGCGCTCCAGCTGCACCGGCGCGACGATCGCGCCCATGTCCACCGCCTTGTCGAGCGGCTTGCCCAGGCGCAGCGTCTCCATGCGGCGCTTGAGCTTCGCGATCAGCGCGTCGTGGATCCCCTCCTGCACCAGCAGGCGGGAGCCCGCGCAGCACACCTGGCCCTGGTTGAACCAGATCGCGTCGACCACGCCCTCGACCACGCTGTCGAGGTCCGCGTCCTCGAACACGATGAACGGGCTCTTGCCGCCCAGCTCGAGGCTCAGCTTCTTGCCGCTGCCCGCCGTCGCGCGGCGGATGACGCGCCCCACCTCGGTCGAGCCGGTGAACGCGATCTTGTCGACGTCCGCGTGGTCGACGATCGCCGCGCCCGTGCTGCCGTCGCCCGTGACGACGTTCAGCACGCCCGCGGGCAGCCCCGCCTCCTGCGCGATCTCCGCGAACAGCAGCGCGGTGAGCGGCGTGAACTCCGCCGGCTTGATGACGATCGTGCACCCCGCCGCGAGCGCCGGCGCGACCTTCCACGCCAGCATCAGCAGCGGGAAGTTCCACGGGATGATCTGCCCGACGACGCCCGCGCCCTCGTAGCCCGGGAACTCGCTCTCGAGCAGCTGCGCCCAGCCCGCGTGGTGGTAGAAGTGGCGCGCGACGAGCGGGATGTCGAGATCGCGCGTCTCGCGGATCGGCTTCCCGTTGTCCAGCGACTCGACGACCGCGAACAGGCGCGCGTGCTTCTGGATCGCGCGCGCCAGCGCGTACAGGTGCCGCGCCCGGGCATGGCCCGGCAGGTCGCGCCAGGCGGGCAGCGCGGCGCGCGCGGCCTCCACGGCGGCGTCGACGTCGGCGGCGGAGCCCTGCGTCACCCTCGCCAGCAGCTTGCCGGTCGCGGGCTCCTGCACGTCGAACAGCGCGTCCTGCGCGACGGCCGTCCAGCGGCCGCCGATGAACTGCCCGAACGCGCCGTCGTGCGCGGCCAGCCACTCGCGCGCCGGCTTGTCGCTCTCGGGCGCGGGGCCGTACTCCATCGTCTCGAAGATCTCGGCTACGGAGGTCATGGCGATCAGACCATCGGGTGGCGATGGGCCGCCGAATAGCGCCCCGTGACGAAGTGCTCGAGCTGGCGCTCGATGTCGGTGAGCAGCGCGCTGGCGCCGACGCGGAACAGGTCGGGCTTGAGCCAGCGGTCGCCCAGCTCCTCCTTCATGACGTACATGAACTCCAGCACGCCCTTGGCGGCGCGGATGCCGCCGGCGGGCTTGAAGCCCACCATGTAGCCCGTGCGCTCGTGGTACGCGCGGATGCCGCGGCACATCACCAGCGCGTACGGGAGCGTCGCGTTCGCGGTCTCCTTGCCGGTGGACGTCTTGATGAAGTCCGCGCCCGCCTGCATCGCGACCTCGCTGGCACGCGCGACGTTCGTCAGCGTCGCCAGCTCGCCGGTGGCGAGGATGACCTTGAGGTGCGCGTCGCCGCACGCCTCGCGCATCGCCTTCACCTCGTCGTACAGCGCCTCCCACTCGCCGCGCAGCACGTGCGCGCGCGTGATGACGGTGTCGATCTCGGTCGCGCCGTCGGCCACCGAGGCGCGGATCTCCGCCAGCCGCTCGCGCAGCGGCGAGAGGCCGGCCGGGAAGCCCGTCGACACGGCGGCGACCGGGATCCCGCTGCCGCGCAGCGCCTCGACGGCGGTCGCGACGTAGGCGTGGTAGACGCACACCGCGCCGGTCTTCAGCCCCAGGTGCGCGACGCCGAGCGCGTCCAGCAGCTCGGGGCGCACGGGCTGGCGCGCCTTGGCGCACAGCCGCCGCACGTTGCCCGGCGTGTCGTCGCCCGAGAGCGTCGTCAGGTCGATGACCGTGATGGCGCGCAGCAGCCACGCCGCCTGCCACTCCTTCTTGACGGTGCGGCGGGCGGGGAGCGTGGCCGCGCGGCGCTCGACCGCGCTGCGGTTCACGCGCAGCGCGCGCACGACGTCGAGGTCGAGGGCCGTGCCCGGGTTCCGCGCGACGTGGTCGTCGGCGTGCCCGTCGGCGTGCCCGTCGGCGTGCCCGTCGGCCCCGGGCGGCACGACCGGCGCGGGCGCCAGCTGCGGGCCGCGCCCGTCCACGATGGACGTGACGCCGGCCCCGCGGGCGGACTTGGGGAGGGTTCGCTTGGCTTCCATGACGAGGGCGGGCCGGCGTGTTGAGGTCCGTCGACGGGATGCGTCCACGGGCGGCCGCCGGCCGACCTCGCAATCTACACGGCCCGCCCGGCGGGCGGGCCGGCGTCACGCTCTCGTCATGCGGCCC
>CBHYLO010000629.1:0-2797 GCA_966128675.1 uncultured bacterium
CGGCCGAGCGGCCGGCGTTCGCGGCGCGCGTGCGCCCGTTCCTGATGGACGCGCATCCCGTCACCGTGGCCGAGTTCCGCCGCTTCGTCGCCGCCACGGGCCATCGCACGGACGCCGAGCGCGCGGGCGGCGGCGTGTACGATCCGGCGCGCGACCGATGGGCGATCGTCGCCGGCGCGGTGTGGCACCACCCGCTGGGACCCGCGGGGCCTGCCGCGCCCGACGACCACCCGGTGACGCAGGTCTCGTGGCACGACGCGACGGCGTACGCGCGCTGGGCCGGCAAGCGCCTGCCCACGGAGGTGGAGTGGGAGCACGCCGCGCGCGGCGCGCGCGACCGGCGGCAGCGCTACGCGTGGGGCGACAGCCTGATGACCGGGAGCCGACCGCACGCCAACACGTGGGACGTGCCGGACGGCCACGTCCTCACCTCCCCCGTCGGCGCGTTCGGCACGACGCCGCTCGGCCTCGCGGACATGGGCGGGAACGTCTGGCAGTGGACGGCCGACTGGTACCGCCCGTACGGCGAGCGCGACGCGCCGTTCACGCCGACCGCCGCGTCGGAGCGCGCGCAGCGCGGCGGCAGCTTCCTCTGCCATGCGGACGTCTGCCACGGCTACCGCGTGTCGGCGCGGTCGCACTCGACGCCGGAGACGGCGCTCTTCCACCTGGGGTTCCGACTGGTGCGCGACCTCCCGGAGCCGCGCTCGTGAGCCGTCGCGTGGCCGTGGTCGCGCTGCTGGCCGGCGCGGTCGCCGCCTGCCGCGCGGCCGCGCCCGTCCAGCGCGAGCCCGGCCAGCACGCGCAGGCGTTCCACGCGCGCGTGACGCGCGACGTGAGCGCGCGCTATCTGCTCTACCTGCCGCGCGGCTACGACCGCGACCGCGGCGCGCGGTGGCCGCTGCTGCTCTTCCTGCACGGCGCCGGGGAGCGCGGCGACAGCCTGTCGCGCGTGACCGTCCACGGCCCGCCGAAGTTCCTCGCGAGCCGACCGGACTTCCCGTTCGTGGTGGTGTCGCCGCAGGCGCGGCCCGACAGCATCTGGTCGAACCTCGCGCTCGACGCGCTGATCGACGACGTCGTCGCGCGCTACCGGCTCGATCCGGACCGCGTGTACGTCACGGGCCTCAGCATGGGCGGCTACGGCGCGTGGCAGCTGGCGATGGAGTTCCCGCGTCGGTTCGCGGCGCTCGTGCCGGTGAGCGCGGGCGCGGTGCCGTCGGGCGCGTGCGCGCTGAAGCACCTGCCCATCTGGGTCTTCCACGGCGCGAAGGACGACATCGTCCCGATCGACCGCGCGCAGCAGCTGGTGACGCGCATCCGCGCGTGCCCCGGCGCGAGCGGTGAGCTACGCTTCACCGTGTATCCCGACGCCACGCACGACGCGTGGACGCGCACCTACGACGACCCGGCGCTGTACGAGTGGCTGCTGCGGCAGCGCCGACGGCCGGTTCCCTGACCCGCATGCGAACGTTCCCGCGCGCCGTCGCCGTCGCGCTCCTCCTCGTCTCGTCCGCCTGCCGCAGCGTGCCGCCGGCGGCGGCGCCATCGACGGCGTCCGCCGCGACGTGGTACCGGGGGAACACGCACACGCACACGCTGTGGAGCGACGGCGACGACTTCCCCGAGATGGTCGCCGACTGGTACCGCGCGCACGGCTACCACTTCCTCTCGCTCACCGACCACAACACGCTCGCGCGCGAGGCGCGCTGGTGGCGCGTGCCGGCGACGGGCCTCGGGCGCGCGGCGTACGACGGCTACCGCGCGCGCTTCGGCGCGTGGGTGGAGGAGCGCCGCACGGGCGACACGACGTGGGTGCGGCTGCGCCGGCCGGACGAGTACCGCCCGCGGCTGGAGGTGCCGGGCCGCTTCGCGCTGGTCGAGGGCGAGGAGGTCACGCAGTACCTCGACAGGCGCGGCGCGCACCTGACGGCGCTCAACCTCGCGGCGCTGGTGCCCGCGCAGCCCGGCGCCACGCTGGTCGAGATGTTCCGGCGCGACCTGGAGCAGCTGGACGCGCAGGCGCGGCGTGCGGGACGCCCGATCGTCGGCGTGCTCAATCACCCGAACTTCCTCTGGAGCCAGACGGCGGAGGACCTGCTGGCGCTGGATGGCCTGCGCTTCTTCGAGGTGTACAACGGGCACCCGCTGGTGCACGTGCCGGGCGACTCGCTGCACGCGGGGAACGAGCGGATCTGGGACATCGTGCTCGCGCACCGCCTCGCGCGCGGCGGCGCGCTGCTGTACGGCGTCGCGACCGACGACGCGCACGACTACCATCCGCCCGCGCCCGAGCGGCGCTACACGGGGCGCGGCTGGGTGCAGGTGCGCGCGACGCGGCTCACGCCCGACAGCCTGATGGCGGCGATGGGGCGCGGCGACTTCTACGCGAGCAACGGCGTGACGCTCGACGACGTCCGGCGCGACGGCCGCACGCTGTCGCTCGCGATCCGCGCCGAGCCGGGCGTGACGTACACGACGTCCTTCATCGGCACGCGGCGCGGCTTCGACACGACGAGCGTGGCCGTGCGCGACTCGACGGGCCGCGCGCTGACGCGGCGCTACGCCGCGGACGTCGGCGCGGTGCTGGCGACGGTGCCGGGGACGTCGCCGTCGTACACGATGCGCGGCGACGAGCTGTACGTGCGGGCGCGCGTGGTGTCGTCGCGCGCGAAGGCGGATCCGGGGTACGCGGGCGAGGTGGAGTCGGCGTGGACGCAGCCGGTGCGGCCGGAGTGAGGCGACGACGGGCTGCGGGCTGCGGGCTGCGGGCTGCGGATCCTGCTCCGTGCCCTCG
>CBHYLO010000630.1:0-2779 GCA_966128675.1 uncultured bacterium
CCAGGGCGCGGCCCCACCACGACCGCCCCCCTACCGACCCCGGACCCCCCGACCGACTCCGGCACCGCCGCCGCCTAGCGCCCGGTGCCGCGCGCGCGTCTGGCCGCGCGGGCGGCGATCGGCTCGGCCCTCATCGGGATCGCGACCGCCGTCGGGGGCGCGATGGCCGCGCACTCGGGGGTCGCGCCCGCGCTCGTCGGCCTCGCCGGCGCGACCGTCGGCGCCGGGGTCGCCTGGCTGTGGGTGCGCCGGCACGTCGAGCGTCCGCTCGCCCGCGTCGCCGTGGCGGTGGGCGACGGCCCGCCCGACGCCGACGTCGAGACGCTCGCGACGCGCGCCGGCGCGCTCGCCGACCGCGTGCGCGCCGGCGAGGCGCAGCGCGCGCGCGCCGAGAAGCTGGCGACGGTGGGCCGCATGGCCGCTGGGATCGCGCACGAGGTGGGCAACCCCCTGGCCGCCATCAACGGCTACGCCCACGTGCTGCGCGCGCGCACCGCCGCGCAGCCCGAGCTGGCGCCGCTGCTCGACGCGCTGGAGCGCGAGAGCGCGCGCATCGACCGCATCGTGCGCGGGCTGCTCGACTTCGCGCGCCCGCGCCGCATCACGCCCGCGATGGTGAGCGTGAACGGGGTGCTGGAGGGCGCGGTGGCGCTGCTGCGCGATCAGGGCGTGCTGCGCCGCCTCACCATCCAGGCGGAGCTGGCCGAGCCGACGCCGGCGGTGTTCGCGGAGCGGCACGAGCTGGAGCAGGTCGTCGTCAACCTGCTGCTGAACGCCGCCGACGCGATGGACGGCGGGCCGGGCACCATCGCGCTCGTGTCGCGCGAGGTCGCGGTCGACGAGCTGGGACGCGAGGCGCGCCGTCGCGCGGGCGACGCGCCCGACACGATCGCGCCGCCGCGCCGGAATCGCCGCGTGACCGAGTGGCTCTCCGACGCCGTGCGCGCGCCGCGCGCGGTGGCGCAGATCGTGGTCGCGGACTCCGGCCCCGGCATCGCGCCCGAGGACTGGGAGCGCGTCTTCGACCCGTTCTACTCGACGAAGGACGCGGGGAAGGGGACCGGCCTCGGGCTCGCGATCGTCGCCCGCACCGTGGACCAGCTGGGCGGCGCGGTCTGGGTGCAGCGCGCGCGCGAGGGCGGCGCGGCGTTCGTCATCGTGCTCCCGCTGGCCGACGCCTTCGCGCCGCTGGGGATGGCCGCCGTCGCGGCGGACGCGGGCGAGGAGCAGCTCGACCTGCTGCTGCGGCGCTAGGCAGGCGCGGCGCCGGCTGCGGCGCCGGCTGCGGCGTCGACTGCGGCGCCATGCGCCGCCCTGCGCTCGCGTGATGCGCGGGCGCGCGCCACCCGGGCGTACCGTGCGCCCATGCGATCGCGCCGCCGCCCGACCCCGTCACGCCTGCCGCGCGGCGACACCATCGTCGAGGCGCTCGTCGCGCTCCTGCTGCTCGCGATCGGCGCGCTGGCGCTCGTCGGGCACACCGCGACGCTGACGCGCGACGAGCGGCGCGCGGCCGCGCGGCATCACGCCGCCGCCCTGCTCGAGCAGCGGGTGGTGGAGTGGGAAGGCGCGCCGTGCGCGGACGACGCGGGCGCCCGCACCGTCGACGGGCTCGTGGAGTCGTGGGCCGCGCGGCGCGACGCGGACTCGCTCGCGATCCTCGTGGACTCGCTGCGCGCCGCGGACGATCCGGGCGGCGTGCGCGTGGGGCTCGTCGCGGTGCGCGGGTGCGACCGATGACCGTGCCAGCTGTGGCGCCACGCGGCGTGCGCGCGCGCGCCGGCGTCTCGCTGCCGTCGGTGCTCATCGGTCTCACGCTGTCGACGCTCGCGGGCGCGCTGCTGGGGCGCGCGATGGTCGACCTGCTGCGCCACGCGCACCGCCTGCACGCGCGCGAGCAGGCGCGCGCCCAGCTGGGACAGGCCGCGGGCGTGCTGGCCGCGGAGCTGCGCGGCGCCACCGCCGCACCGTCGGCCACCGACGTCGCGGACCTGCTGCTCGTCGCCGACACCGCCGTCGAGGTGCGCGCGCCCGTCGGCGGCGGCGCCGCCTGCGCCGCCGGCAGCGACTTAGGCGAGGTGCTGGAGTCGCCCGCCGCCGGCGCGCCCGCGGTCGTCTGGTGGAGCGACGCACCCGAGGTGGGCGACGTGGTCCACGTGCACGACGAGGGCGCGCAGCCCACCGTGCGCGACGACGCGTGGCACTCGCGCGACCTGGTGGCGGTCGAGCGCTCCGTGACCGCGTGCGCCGCCGGGCCGCTCGCGTCGTGGCGCGCGCCGACCCCGCAGCTCCGGCTGCGGCTCGCCGGCCCGCCGCTGCCGACGACCATCGGCGCCGGCGCGCCGGTGCGCGTGACGCGGCGCCGCCGCTACGTGCACTACCGCGCCGGAGACGGCACCTGGCAGCTGGGCCAGCGCGAGTGGTCCGCCGCACTCGGCGCCCTGCAGCCGGTGGCGGGGCCGCTCGCGCCGCGCGCCGCGCAGGCGCCGGGGCTGTCGGTCGCGATGGGCACGGCCGGCCGCCTCGACGTCGCCGCGCGCGTCGAGCTGACGTTCCCGGGCGTGCGCTGGCGCGACTCGGCGGTGGTGCGCGCGCCGCTCGACACGGGGCGCGCGCCATGACCACGTCACCGTCCGCGCGCCGCGGCACCGCGCTGCCGCTCGCGCTCGTGCTGCTGACCGTCGGCGCCGTGCTCGCGACCGCCGGCGCGGCCACCGTGCGCGACGGCGTGCGCGCGAGCCGCGCGTCCGTCGCCGCCCTGCAGGCGCGCGCCACGGCC
>CBHYLO010000631.1:0-2762 GCA_966128675.1 uncultured bacterium
CGGCGCGCGCGGCGGCCGCGCGCGGCGTCCCGCTGCGGCGCGCGGTCCGCAAGGACTCGTCGGGCTACGCGCTGGCCGACTGGCTGGCGTCGGGCGAGCTGGTGGACCTGCTGGTGGGGAGCGAGGGGACGCTGGCGGTCTTCGCGGGGCTGGAGCTCGCGCTGTCGCCCGTCCCCGGCGCGACGGCGAGCGTCCTCGGCGCCTTCGGGTCGCTGGACGACGCGGTGGCCGCGGCCGTCGAGGCGCGCGACTCCGGCGCCGCGGCGTGCGAGCTGCTCGACCGCACCTTCCTGGACGTGGCGGCGCGCGGCAGCGACCTGCCGGGCGCGGGCCGGCGCACCGGCTGGCGGGCGCCGCGGGGCACCGAGGCGGTGCTGCTGGCGGAGGTGGAGAGCGCGTCGAGCCAGGAGGCGGGCGACGCGGCGCGCCGGCTGCGCCGCGCGTTCGAGCGCGGCGGCGCGCACGAGGCGGTGATGGCGCTCGAGCCGTCGGCGGAGCGGGTGCTGTGGGCGCTGCGGCACGCGGCCAGCCCGATCCTCGCGCGCCTCGATCCCGAGCTGAAGTCGATGCAGTTCATCGAGGACGGCGCGGTGCCGCCGCGACGGCTGGCCGAGTACGTGCGCGGCGTGCGCGCGGCGCTGGCGCGGCACGAGCTGCGCGGCGTGATCTTCGGCCACGCGGGCGACGGCCACGTGCACGTGAACCCGCTGGTGGACGTGCGCGACCCCGCGTGGCGCGCGCGCGTGGCGGGCGTGCTGGAGGACGTGACCGCGCTCGCGGCGAGCCTGGGCGGCACGCTCGCGGGCGAGCACGGGGACGGCCGCCTGCGCACGCCGCTGCTGGCGCGCACGTGGGCGCCCGAGGTGCTGGCGCTGTTCGCCGCGACCAAGCGCGCGTGCGACCCGGACGGCATCCTCAACCCGGGCGTGAAGGTGCCGACCGACGGGCAGCAGGCGCTGGCGGCGATCAAGTACGACCCCGCGCTGCCGCCGCTCCCCGACGCCGCGCGCCGCGCGCTGGACCACGTGGCGGCGACGCGCGACTACGCGACGCACCGCCTCGCGCTGGTGGACGCGGAGCCCGCACCGGCGCCGGCGGCGAGCGCGCCGCACTGACGCGCACGCCCGTGCACGTCCGCGCGTCGTGACGTTCGCGTCACGATGCGCCGCTCGCGCGGACGTGGCGCGCACGCAGCTGAACGCCTCGACACGCGCGCGTCGCAACGCGGTGTCGGCGCGACACTTCCGCTGCCGCGCGGGACGGTTATGCTACGCGCCGCTGCACCATGTGGCACCACGCTGCACCACGCGCCGTCCGTACTTCCCGCGACTGCGCGCCGACGACGGCGCGCACGAGGCCCTTCCGATGGAAGCAGAATCGCTGGTGCTGCACGCGATGCGGCGGCTGGAGGTCGCGCTGACGGCGACGGCCGGCTACGCCCCGCCCGACTCGCGCCTGATCGAGCACGCCGCGGAGGCGGTGACGCGCGACCTGGTGACGCTCGGCCAGGGGCCGGACGCGGTGCGCCGGCTGGCGGCGTGGGTGGCGCGCTGCCCGCTGGCGCTGGAGCGCGCCGACCTGTCGGAGCGCATGCGCCGCGCGGTGGAGCGCACGCTGGAGATGTGCGAGGCCGAGCGCCGCACGCCGACGGACGCGCACCGCGCGATCACGCCGCCGGCGATGGTGGCGGTGGGCGCCCTGACCACCGGCGAGTACGCGATCCCGCTGTTCCGGACCGGCGAGCACGCGGCGCCGACGCCGCCCCTGGGGGCCGACCGGGCGGGCGAGTAGGTTGCGGGCGCCGCGCGGCGGGTCGTCCCGAGCCGCGCCCGTCCCTCCCGCCGAGCGCCCGATGTACTTCACCGAGCCGACCGTCACGCTGATCGCCCGTCCGCAGTTCGTCGAGCCCGCGCACCTGCCGGTCGCCTGGAAGGGCGAGAGCAGCGACGGCGAGCGGCTGGCGGAGTTCGCGGGCCGCCTGTGCTACATGTCGCAGCACAACCCGGCCGGGCGCACGACGGCGGAGTACATCGAGAACATCAAGCGGCAGCGCCACGGCTCGGTGCTGGAGCACGCGAACTACTCGCTGCTGCTGGAGGGCGTGAGCCGCTCGCTGACGCACGAGCTGGTGCGGCACCGCGCGGGCATGGCGTACTCGCAGCTGTCGCAGCGCTACGTGGACGAGAGCCAGGCGAACTTCGTGGTGCCGCCGGCGATCGTGGGCGACGCGGAGCTGGAGACGGCGTGGCGCGCGCAGGTGGACGGCGCGCAGCAGGCGTACGTGGCGCTCGTGGAGCAGCTGATGGAGCGCTACAAGTGGGTGGACGACAAGGTCCACCGCCGCAAGATGGCGCGCGAGGCGGCGCGCGGCGTGCTCCCCAACTCGACCGAGACCAAGATCGTCTGCACGGGCAACGCCCGCGCGTGGCGCACGCTGCTGGAGCTGCGCTCCAGCGAGGCCGCGGAGCTGGAGATCCGGCGGCTGGCGGTGGCGGTGCTGCGCGTGCTGCAGGCGGAGTCGCCGGCGTTCTTCGGGGACGTGGAGATCTACGTGGCGGCGGACCGCCGCGAAGCCGCGCGCTTCGTGCACAGCAAGGTGTGAGCGCGCGCTGACCGCCGTTCGGTGCGAGGGCCGGTGCCTCTGGTGCCGGCCTTCCTGCTACTCGTGAGCCGCTTGCGGGCGCGGGCGTGGGCTCCGGCTCCCCGCGATCTCGCACGGCGGAGCCTCACCGCTGCGCGTGAGTCTCCTTGGCGATCTCTCA
>CBHYLO010000632.1:0-2756 GCA_966128675.1 uncultured bacterium
CGTAGGTGCCGTAGACGACCAGCGTCGCCGCCGCGTCGGCCGGGCCGAGGCGCCCGCCGACCGCCCGCGCCACGCGGGCGAGGGGCGCCGTCGCGCTCACGCCGCGCGCGCCGCGAGCGACGGCTCGGCCGGCGCCTCCGCGTCCGCCTCGTCGGGCAGCGTCCACACGCGGCCGTCGCGCATCGGGTAGTCGGCGTAGCCGTTCGCGCCGCCGCCGTAGAACGTCCCGCGGTCGCCCTCGGCCAGCGGCGCGCCCTCGGCGAAGCGCTCGACGAGGTCGGGGTTGGCGATGAACGGCGCGCCGTACGACACGAGGTCCGCGCGCCCGGCCTGCAGCACCGAATCGCCGCCCGCGCGGTCGTAGCCGCCGTTCACCATCAGCGTGCCGTCGTACGCGGCGCGCAGCGCGTCGGTGAGCGGCGCGCCCGCGGGCCACGGATCGATCACGTGCAGGTACGCGAGCCCGCGCGACGACAGCGCGCGCGCGACGGACGTGAAGGTCGCGGCCGGATCGCTGTCGTGCATCGAGTTGTACGCGTTCGTCGGCGAGAGGCGCACGCCCACACGGTCGGCGCCGATGGCGGCGCTCGCGGCGTCCACGACCTCGAGCAGCAGGCGCGCGCGGTGCTCGACGGGGCCGCCGTACGCGTCCGTGCGGTGGTTGCTGCCGTCGCGCAGGAACTGGTCGAGCAGGTAGCCGTTCGCGCCGTGGATCTCGACGCCGTCGAAGCCGGCCTCGCGCGCCCAGCGCGCGCCCTGCGCGAACGAGGCGACGATCGCGGGCAGCTCGTGCGTCGCGAGCGGGCGCGGCGTCACCATCGGCGCCATGCCGTCGGCCACGCGCACGGTGCCTTCCGCGCCGATCGCGGAGGGCGCGACCGGGAGCACGCCGTCGGGGAAGAGCGACGGATGCCCGACGCGCCCGGTGTGCCAGAGCTGGAGCACGATGTGGCCGCCGCGCGCGTGCACGGCGTCGGTCACGCGGCGCCAGGCGGCGCGCTGCGCGGGCGTGTCGATCCCCGGCGTGTCCGGATAGCCGTAGCCGCGCGGGTGCGCGTGCGTCGCCTCGGTGACGATGAGCCCCGCGCTGGCGCGCTGCGCGTAGTAGCGCGCGGCGAGCGGCGACGGGATGCGGTCCTGCTCCGCGCGGCTGCGCGTCATCGGCGCCATGACGACGCGGTTCTTCAGGGTCCACGCGCCGACGCGCACGGGCGCGAGCAGCGGGGAGGGCGAATCGGTCGGGACGGTCGGGATCTCACTCATGTCGGCCGGAACGGTGGGGGGAACCTTCGCCGATGGTGCAATTGTACAAACGTCTAAATACCGGGACGCGGACGCACGTCGTGCCCTGGGAGGTGGGAAGTCAGCCGACGGCGACCGTCAGCCGGAGCCGGCGCTCGAGCTCGGCCCGATACGCCTCGAGCACGCCGGCGCGCAGCCGGTAGTGCCCGTGCTGGCCCTCGCGCCGCGCCTCGATCAGGCCGGCGGTCGCGAGCTCCTTCAGGTGGTGCGAGATGGTCGCCTGCGAGACGGGGAACGCCTCGACCATGCGCTTGCACGCGACCTCGGTATCCCCGGCGATCATCTCGAGGATCTCGAAACGGCGGGGATCGGCCAGCGCCTTGGCGACGCGCGCGAACTGCTCCTGGTCCATGGGCGGGGAAGCTACGGCCGGGGCGCGATTAGATCAATAGGTGATCGTCTAAATATCCGACCGCCGCATCTTCGGCGTATATTCGGGCGCCGGTCCACCCGAACCGCCCGGACATGCGCCCCACGGCCGACGACGACGCCGCACCCCGACTCGCGCTGGACGACGCGCCCGCGCCTGCGGACACCGCACGCCGCCTGCTCCCGGTGCTCGACGCCGCCCTCGGCGTGCAGAAGGACATCACGTACCGCGAGGTGGCGTCGCGGTCGGTGCTGAACGGCCCCGAGTCCACGGGCATCGGGTGCTGGTCGCTGAACCCGTACGTCGGCTGCGCCTTCGGCTGCGCGTACTGCTACGCGCGCTACGCGCACCGCTACACGATGGAGCGCAGCGGCGATCCCGCCGACGACGCCGCGCCGCTGCCGCCGTGGCTCGCCTTCGAGCGGCGCATCCTCGTGAAGCGCGAGGCGCCGGCGCTGCTGCGGCGCGCGCTCGCGGGCCGATCGGCGCGCATCGCGCGACTGCTCGCGGGCGACGAGACGCTCCTCATCGGCTCGGCGACCGATCCCTACCAGCCGGCGGAGCGGCGCTTCCGCGTCACGCGCGGCGTGCTGGAGGTGCTGTCCGAGCATCCGGGGCTGCGCGTGGTGATCATCACGAAGAGCCCGCTCGTCGCGCGCGACGTGGACGTGCTGGCGCGCATCGCGGCGCACGCGACGCTGAGCGTGCACGTCTCGCTCATCACGCTCGACCGCGCGCTGGCACGCCGCGTGGAGCCGCGCGCGCCGACGCCGGAGTCGCGGCTCCGCGCCGTCGCGCAGCTGGCCGCGGCCGGCGTGGACGTGGGGATCAACTGCATGCCCGTGCTGCCGGGGATCACCGACCGCCCGCGCGATCTGGCGGCGCTCGTGCGCGCGGCCGCCGACGCGGGCGCGTCGACCGTCGCGGCGGGCGCGCTGCGCCTGCAGCCCACGGCGCGCGACCGCTACCTGCCGTGGCTCGCGGCGGAGTTCCCCGCCCTCGCGGCGCGCTACCGCGCGACGTACGCCCGCGGGCACTACATGGGCGACGCGTACCGCCAGGGATTGCACGACTACGTGGTGCG
>CBHYLO010000633.1:0-2753 GCA_966128675.1 uncultured bacterium
CCGCGCGCACGTCCGCGCTGGCCGCCGCCGCGCTGCAGGCCGCGCTGCAGCAGGCCGCCGCGCAGAGCGGCGTGCAGGTGCAGCGCGTGGACGTGGCGGGCGACGCGGCGGCCGAGGAGGACGCGGCGACGGTCCCGGCGACGCTGTCGGCGATCGGCGACGTGTACGGCTTCACCGCGCTGCTCGACGCGCTGCAGCACGGCCCCACGCTGCTCGAGGTCACCTCCCTCGGCGTGCAGGCGACGCTGGGGCCGCGCGGCGAGTCGCTGATGCAGATGACCGTCGGCGTGCGCGCGCCGTGGGCCGCGTCGGGGCGCGCGCGATGATGGCGCCGCGACGCCTGGCCGATGCGCTGTCGGTGGCCGCGCTGGCGATCGGCGTGATCGGCGCCGCGCTGTGGCTGTGGCCCGCGCGCGTGGAGGTGGCGCCGCTGCGGCCCGCGATCGCGAGCGCGCCCGCCGGCGTCGCGGCCGACGCGCCCGATCCCGCGCGCGCGCTGCGCGTGGCGGAGTCGAACCCGTTCGCGCCCACGCGCAGCGCGCCGCGCGCGCGCTGGGTCCCGCCGGACGCCCTCGGCCCGATGGCGGACGTCACGGTGTCGCAGGCGCCGCCGCCCGGCCTGCTCCCCGATCCGGGCGTGGACGTCCCGGGCGCGCTGCCTGCGCTGGAGCCGCCGACGCCGGCGCCCGCCGGCGCGGGTGAGGACGTCCCGCGCGACGCCGCGCGCGAGGCCACGGCGCGCGCGCGCGACCGTAAGGTGCCGGCGCTCTTCGGGACGGTCGTGGGCGCGGACGGCGCGCGCGCGCTGCTGCGGCTGGACGCGCGCGTGCCCGGCGCGCAGCTGTACGCCGAGGGCGCGCAGGCGGGCGGCTGGCGCGTGCAGCGCGTGGAGGCGGACCGCGTGACGCTGGTCGGCCACGGGCGCACCGTGACGCTGCGCATGCCGCGGGCGGGCGTGCCTTGAGCGGCGTCGCGAGGCTCGCGCCCCCTTCCGCCGCACCCCTGCACGGCGCGAACGTCCCTGCGCCGCGCTCGTCCCCCCTCCCGCCTCCCGTGCGTCGAACCCTCTCCCTCGTGCTGGCCGGTGCGCTGCTGGCCGCCGCGCCGCCGATCGCGCGCGCGCAGCAGCCCGTGGTCACGCCGGGCACGCGGCTCAACCTCGTGGACGCGCGGCTGTCGGACGCGATCCGGTCGCTGGCGGCGGCGCTGGGGCTGAACGTCGTGCTCTCCGATGTCCCCGACCGCCGCGTCACCTTCACCTCCGCGACGGCGCTCGGCGCGCGCGAGGTGGGGAGCGTGCTCGAGTCGCTGCTGGAGGCGCACGGGCTGGTGCTGGTGCAGCAGGGCGCCGTCGCGCGCGTGCTGCCCGCCGACCGCGCGCCGGCGACCGGCCCGGTGGGCGTCGGGATGACGCTGCCCGATCCGCCGCCGCTGGGGCTCATCACGCAGCTCGTGCCGCTGCAGGGGATCCGCGCCGACGAGGGTGCCGCCACGCTGCGCCAGCTCGCGTCGCCGACCGCGCGCATCGAGCCCGTCGCGCGCTCGAACGCGCTGCTCATCACGGATCGCGGCGCCAACGTCGCGCGCTACCTGGAGGTGCTGGCGCGCCTCGACGCGCCCGCGCAGGGCGAGGCGGGGCTGCGCACGTACGTCGTGCCGCTGAAGTACGCGGGCGCCGAGGACCTGGCGGCGACGCTCGGACAGCTGTTCGGGCTGGGGAGCGCAGGGGGCCGCGGCGGCTCGCTCGCGGACCGCGGGCTCGGGCGCGCGCTCGACACCTTCCGGCAGCGCGAGCTCGATCAGTTCACGCAGCGGCAGCTGGTGCCGCCGGCTGGCGCGATCTCGCGCGACGCGTCGCAGCCGATCGCGCCGCGCGCGGCGGGCGCGCCGTCGGACGCGCCGCCGTCCACCGCGTACGGCACGCGCCCCGACAGCGGCGCGCAGGCGGCCGGCGCGCTCGTGGGGCAGACCGTCATCGTCGCCAACGCGCCGACGAACGCGCTCATCATCCGCACGCAGCCGCCCAACTTCCCGCTGCTGCGCGAGACGATCGAGGCGCTGGACGCGCGGCCCGTGCAGGTGCTGCTGGAGGTGACGGTCGCGGAGGTCGCGCTGGGGCGCGGCACGGAGTTCGGCATCGACTGGGCGGCCGAGGGGCGCAACACGACCGCTGGCGTCTCGAACAGCGCCGTGCAGTACGGCAACCGCGTCGCCGACACGCTGCCCGTGAGCAACTCGGGATTGCTCGTGCGCCGGCTGCTGCGCTTCGACGACCTGGACGTGCGCGCGCTGCTGCGCACCGTCTCGACGCGCAACCAGGTGAAGGTGCTCTCGACGCCCGAGATCCTGGCGATGAACAACCGCGAGGCGCGCATCCTGGTGGGCAGCAAGGTGCCGTTCGTGGCGTCGTCGCGACTGGGCGACTTCTCGCGCGACCAGGCGGTGCAGTACCAGGACGTCGGCACCACGCTCACCATCGTGCCGACGGTGAACGACGACGACTACGTGAGCGTGCAGATCCTGCAGGAGGTGAGCGCGCTGACCTCGCAGACGCTCCCCTCGGCGCTCAACGCGCCCGTCATCACGACGCGCGAGGCGGCCACGCGCGCGGTGCTGCGCGACGGGCAGACCGTCGTCATCGCGGGGCTCATCGGCGACGAGCGCTTCGTCGAGCAGACGGGCATCCCGCTGCTGATGGAGATCCCCTGGCTCGGCAACCTGTTCCGGAAGTCGAGCGTGACGCGCAACCGCAC
>CBHYLO010000634.1:0-2749 GCA_966128675.1 uncultured bacterium
GGAGGCCAGGGCGGCCAGCCCGGCGCGCCGGGCCAGCCGGGCGGCCCATTCGGCCAGCGCGACCACGGGCGCGACGGCGCGCGCGACGGGCAGCGGCCGGGCCATCGCGACGGGCACCGCGAGGCGTTCCGCGACGGGCCGCGCGACGCGGCAGCGAGCAACGGCTACGCGCCCCAGGGCCAGGGCGGCCAGGGCGGGCCGCGCGACCGCGACGAGTTCCGGGGCCGCGGCCGGCGCCAGCGCCAGCGCGGGCGCAACCGCAACGACTTCGCGGAGAACCGGCCGGCGCCGGCGCAGGTCGTCGCCGACACCGAGGTGTCCGGCTGGATGGACCTCGGCCGCGAGGGCGGCTTCGTGCGCCAGGCGCAGAACAGCTACCTGCCCGCGCCGAACGACCCGTTCGTCCCCACGCACCTCGTGCGGCAGTACACGCTGCGGAAGGGCGACGCCGTGACGGCGATGGCGGGGCGCGACCACCGCGGCCGCACCGTCGTCACCGACATCCAGACGCTGAACGGGCTGGAGCCGACGCCCGAGGTCAAGCGCCCCGACTTCCAGGCGCTGCTGGCGACCTACCCCGAGCGGAAGCTGAAGCTGGAGACGGGCAAGCCGGCCAAGGGCGGCCCCGAGCTGACGCGCCGCGTGGTGGACCTCATCGCCCCGATCGGCTTCGGGCAGCGCGCGCTGATCGTGGCGCCGGCGCGCTCGGGCAAGACGATGCTGCTGCAGGCGATCGTCGAGGGCGTGGCGGTGAACCACCCGGACGCCGTGCTCCTGGTGCTGCTGGTCGACGAGCGCCCGGAGGAGGTCAGCGAGATGGTGCAGGTCGGCTACGGCGAGGTCGTGGCGTCGAGCTTCGACATGCCGGCCGAGCGCCACCGCGAGGTGGTGGAGATGGTGATGGAGCGCTCGCGCCGCCTGGTGGAGCAGAACAAGGACGTGGTGATCGTGCTCGACTCGATCACGCGCATGGCGCGCGCGTTCAACGCGGCGCGCGGCGTCGGCCGGACGCTCTCGGGCGGCCTCGATGCGAACGCGATGCAGACCCCGAAGGCGTTCTTCGGGTCGGCGCGCGCGGTGGCGGCGTCGCACGGCGGCGGGTCGCTGACGATCATCGGCACCGCGCTCGTCGAGACGGGGTCGCGGATGGACGACGTGATCTTCGAGGAGTTCAAGGGCACGGGCAACTGCGAGATCAAGCTCGACCGGTCGCTCGCGGAGCAGCGCCTCTTCCCGGCGATCGACATCCCGGCCAGCGGCACGCGGCGCGAGGACAAGCTGTTCCGCCCCGACCAGCTGGACGCGGTGTTCATCCTCCGGCGCGGGCTGCAGCAGATGCCGTCGTCGGCGGCGATCAGCTGGCTGACGAAGCGGATCGGGAACACGAAGGACAACGACGTCTTGCTGGCCACCCTCAAGGACGCCTAGCTCCGAGCGCGGTACGGCGGAGGACGGACCTGCGGGGAACGGAACCGCGGAGGACGATGGGGCGTGAAACGGAACGGCGGACCCTTCGAGCTTGCAGCGTCAAGCCGAGAGGTCCGCCGTTCCGTTTCACGCCCCATCGTCCTCCGTTTGTTCGTCCTCCGCCGTGTCGTTCTCCGCCCGATCGGAAACCGACGGTCCGGGCTTTGCGCTTGGGCCAGCCGTCATGCGACCTCTCCCTTCCGCCCGCCTCCGTGGAGCGCGGACGGCGCTCGTCGCGTGCGCGCTGCTGGCCGGTGCCGCCGTCACCGGGTCCGTCGTGCGCCCGCGTGCGCTGGCCGCGCAGACCATCCGCGACGACCGCGGCGAGACCGAGCGCCCCGAGGTCAAGGACGTCCGCTTCGAGGGCGTCAAGCAGCTGCGCCGCGACGAGGTCGCCGAGGCCGTGGCGACCAAGGAGTCCGCCTGCCTCGGGCTCGCGTTCACGCCCTTCTGCTGGATCTCCAAGTCGCCGTACATCTACGAGCGGCGCTACCTGGACCGCACCGAGCTGGCGCGCGACCTCGTGCGGCTGCTCGTCTTCTACTACAAGCACGGCTGGCGCGACGCGACCGTCGACACGGTCGTCACGCGCGTCGGCGAGAACGCGGTGCGCGTCACCTTCAAGGTTGTCGAGGGCGCGCCGACGCTCGTGAAGACGATCGCCGTCGACGACCCCGCCGGCCAGGTGGGCCGGCGGCGGCGCGGGCGCGGCCGGATCGTGCGGCCCCGGCCCGGCGAGCCGCTCGACCTCTTCCGCCTCGACTCCACCGTCGTCGACCTGCGCAACGCCTACTGGCAGCGCGGCTACGGCGACGCGCAGGTGGAGCGCCCCGTGATCGCCGTCGACGACTCGGCCGACACCGCGAGCGTGCGGCTCCCCGTGCAGCGCGGCCGGCTCACGTACGTCTCGCGCATCGACGTCGTGCGCACCGGCACGCGCCAGGACGTGAAGGAGGAGACGATCCGCCGCTCGCTCTTCATCGAGCCGGGCGACCTGTTCGTCCGCTCCGACATCGCGCGCAGCCAGCGCGCGCTCTACGAGTCGGGGCTCTTCCGCAGCGCGCTGATCGACACCGCCGTCGCGCGCGACGCCGCCACCGGCCGCACCGTCTGCGCGCAGCAGACGAGCGTCGGGACAAGGAGAACGGCAAGCACCAGCTCGATAATCGTTGATAGCAGCGGAAAATCCGTCATGGGCGTGTTCCTATAGCGAGACGGAGGCGTCGGTGCGCTTCACGGCGTCCTCGACCTGTTCCTCGACCTTGGCGAGGGCCCGCTTATG
>CBHYLO010000635.1:0-2741 GCA_966128675.1 uncultured bacterium
GACGCCGCGGGGCGGCGCCACGAGGTCGTGCGCGGGGTCACCGCGGCCGACGGCGTCGGGCGCCGCGCCGCGCGCCTGCCGGGCACGCGCACGCGCGACCGGCTGACCGCCGCGCTGCGCCGCGATCCGCACCTCGCGCCCTTCCTCGACGTCCCGGGCAAGGACAACGGCTTCGACGTCGAGGGGCTGGCCGCGGACGGCGACCGCCTCTGGCTCGGCCTGCGCGGCCCGGTGCTGCGCGGCCGCGCCGTCGTGCTGGCGACGACGCTCGACGGCGCCGCGGACGCCGACGCGCTGCGCCTGCGCCGCCGCGGGCCCGACGGGCGGCGCTACGAGCGCTTCTTCCTCGACCTGTTCGGCCTCGGCGTGCGCGAGCTGTGCTGGCACGGCGACGACCTGCTCGTCCTCGCGGGGCCCACGATGGCGCTCGGCGGCCGCTGCGTGGTGGTGCGCTGGCGCGGCGCGCGGCACGCGCGCGGCGACGCGATGGTCGACCGCGACGCGCTGACGGTCGTGCACGAGCTGCCGTACGGCGATGGCGCGAACGCGGGCGTCGAGCATCCCGAGGGGATCACCATCGTGCCCGACGCCTCGCCCGCGCTGCTGGTCGTGCACGACGCGCCGGACGCGCGGCGCGCGCGCGACGCCGTCGTGCTGGCCGACGCCTATCCGCTCGACTGACGGCCCGATCGACGGGTCAGAACGCGAGCCGCACGCCGAGGCCGTCGGGCATCGGCACGAGGCCCACGCGCGACGGGATGCCCCGGAGCTCCCAGCGCTCGCGCCCCGAGCCCGCGCCAACGAGCGCCCCGACGAGCGCGCCCGCCGCGGTGCCGCCGACGGTCAGCACCCCGAACACGACGGGGCCGAGGTAGCAGAACTCCTCGCAGCGGTTGCGCCGCTCGAGCCGCCAGTCGTGCCAGAGGAAGCCGGCCGTCAGCGCGGCGCCCGGCACGCCGACGACCAGCGCGCCGGTGAGCGCGCCGCGCCGCGCGCCGGCGCCGCGGTCGAAGCCGCGCGACACGGCGAACTCGGTGACGTCGCGCCACGCGACCGCGACGTCCACGCTGTCGCCGTACGGGCGCGTCCCGCGGCGCACGACCAGCGAGTCCCCGCGCGACGCGACCACGCGGGCGCGCATGCGATCGAGGCCCGCACGCGGCGCGGTCACCCGGACCACCGCCCCGCTGTCGACGCGCGCGGCGGTCGTGGTGGAATCCTGCGCGGCGAGGCCGCAGGGGAGCGCCAGCAGGGCGAGCGCGGGAAGGGGGCGGCACGGCGACGGCATGCCTCACGTTGGCGGCGGGCGCGGGCCCTGTCCAGCGCGCCGGCGTCGCCCTCTTGTTCACGCGCGGCGCGCACCCGAGCTTGAGCGCGATGGCCACGCGCCCCGCCCCACCCGGCATTCCCGCTCCCGACCTCACGCCGCACCGCGACGCCGCGCCCCTCGACGCGCCCCTCGACGCGCCGGTCGCCGACGGCGCGCCCGCGCCGCGCTGCGCCAACTGCGGCACGCCCGCGGGCGACGCGTTCTGTCCGCACTGCGGGCAGGAGCAGCACGACCTCCACCGCTCGGTGCGCAGCCTGTTCGCCGAGGTGCTGGACTCGCTCGCGGGGTGGGACGGGAAGATCCCGACGACGCTCTGGCTGCTCGTGCGACATCCCGGCCGGCTGACGACGGAGTTCCTGGCGGGCCGGCGCGCGCGCTACCTGCGGCCGCTGCGCCTCTACCTGACGCTGAGCCTCGTCTACTTCGTCGCGCTGTCGCTCGACTGGTCGCCCTCGGGCCGCTCGCTGAACCTCCAGATGTCCGGCCCCGCCGACTCGGCCGCGGTGCGCGACTCGATCGCGGAGGCGCTCTCGGACTCGATCGGCAACGCGCAGGCCGACTCGCTGCTGGACGCGCGCGTGGCGCGCGCGCGGGCGCGCCGCGCGAGCGGCGCCGAGGACACGACGACCGTCACGAGCCACCTGAAGCGCGAGTTCGAGCGCCGCGCGGAGCGGCTGCGCGCGATGCCCAAGGAGGAGCGCAATCGCGCCTTCACGTCGGCGTTCTTCGGCCAGCTGCCGAACATGGTGTTCGCGCTGGTGCCGCTGTTCGCGCTGCTGCTGCGCCTCGCGTATCGGCGCGCGCCCCTGTTCTACGCCGAGCATCTCGTGCACGCCCTGCACCTGCACGCGTTCGCGATGCTGGCGCTGACGGCGGTGCACTTCACGCCGGGCGGGTGGTCGACGATCCCCTTCCTCGCGCTGCCCGCGTACGTCTGGCTCGCGCTGCGACGCGTGTACGGCGGGTCGCGGCTGCGCACCACCGCCAAGCTGACGCTCGTGCTGGGCGGCTACACCGTCGCGCTCATCACCGCCGTCTCGCTGATGGCGGCGGGCATCATCCTCTTCATGGTCGCCTGACGCGCAGGAGGCGTCAGGGCACGACGAGCAGCCCGACGCGCGAGCCGAAGTCGTCGTCCGCGCCGGCGAGGTTCGCGGGCACGCGCCACGCGCCGGCGTCCACGCGCACCGTCAGCCGGCGCGTGCCGCGCGGCACCGCCTCCGGCACCGTCCACGCGTCGCCGTCGCGCACCAGCGCCACGGGGCGCCAGTCGGTCCAGTCGCCGCGCACCTCCACCCGCTGCGCGCCCGGCGCGCGCACGCGCAGCCGCCGCGTCTCGCCCGGTCCCTTCACCGCGTCGGCCAGCGGCGCGTCGGCGGTGGCCACCGGTGCGGGCGACGGCGGCGGGGCA
>CBHYLO010000636.1:0-2739 GCA_966128675.1 uncultured bacterium
GGCTCTTGCGCGTGTTGTGGGTGGGGGGGGCGAGGGGCCCCCCCGCCGCCGCGCCCCCCGCGGCGGGCGCCCCCCCACGGCGCATCTCGTCGGGCAGCTCGGCGAACGCCTCGGCGACCGTCAGCTCCTCCATCGAGTAGCGCGCCTCCGGGTTCGCGGCGAGCGCCTGCTTCAGCTGCTCCGCGCGGCTGAAGCGGCCGCGCAGCGGGAAGTCCTTCCGCAGCGGGTAGCCTTCCTTGTACTGCTCCCACATCAGGATGCGGCGCAGGTCGGGATGGCCGGCGAAGCGGACGCCGAACATGTCGAAGCACTCGCGCTCCAGCCAATCCGCGCCGTGGTACACGGGCCACACGCTCGGCACCTCCAGCGGCGCGCCCTTGGGCAGCAGCGCCTTGAGGCGGAGGAAGCGGCGGTACGGGAGCGAGCGGAGGTGCCACACCACCTCGAGCGGCTGCTCGAGGTCGCGGAACTCGACCGCGGTGACGTCGACGAGGTAGTCGTAGCGCTGCGACGGGTCGTCGTGCAGCCAGCGCACGATGTCCTGCACGCGCGCGGTCTCGACGACGACCGTCGTCTCGCCCCAGACGACGTCCACGCGCAGCACGGCGGCGCCGAACCGCGCCTGCAGGTCGGCGGCGCTGGGGTTCGGCGTGCCCCCACGGTGGGGGATCTGCTTCGGGGTCCGGGGCGCGTCGTGCGGAGCCGCGGACCCCGGCATCTGGATCGGCGTCGTCGGGGTCACGGGAGTCGCGAGGGGGTGGAGCCGGTCGTGCCGAGGGTGCCAGGGGCGAGCGCGCCGTCGCCCGGGTCGGTCACAGGCCGGACCGCGTCTGGTGCACCGAGTTCCCGAACGGCTCCGACAGCTCGTCGATGGCCGACGGCGGGATGTAGAGCTGGGACTCGGGGTCGGGGATCATCTCGTGGCGAAGCGCCTCGTCGCGGAGCCGCTCGCCCATGACCTTCTTCTGCAGCATCATGATCCCGTACATCAGCGCCTCCGGCCGCGGCGGGCAGCCAGGCACGTAGACGTCGACCGGGATGATGTTGTCGATCCCCTGCACCACCGCGTAGTTGTCGAACATGCCGCCGGTGCTGGCGCACGCGCCCATCGAGATCACCCACTTGGGCTGCGGCATCTGCTGGTAGATGCGGCGGATCACCGGCGCCAGCTTGAGCGGCACGCGCCCGGCGCACAGCAGCACGTCGGCCTGGCGCGGCGAGAAGCTCAGGCGCTCCATGCCGAAGCGCGCCAGGTCGTACTTGCTGGCGGCCGTCGCCATGAACTCGATCGCGCAGCAGGCGGTGCCGAAGGGCATCGGCCACATCGAGTTGGCGCGCGCCCAGTTGACCAGGAAGTCGAGGCGGGAGGTGACCCACCCTTCCTGCGTCACGGGGTCGACCGAGACGACCTGCCGGCCGTCGTCGCGGCGCTCGGCCGCGCTCCCGTCGGGGCGGGTGATCAGTCCCATTGCAGCGCCCCCTTCTTCCAGACGTAGGCGAAGCCCACGAGCAGGATGCCGATGAAGACGAGCATCTCGCCGAGGCCGAAGAACGACACCTGCCCGGCGGGGCAGCCGGTGGGCGTGAGCGCGACCGCGCAGGAGAGCTGCCGGAAGGCGACCCCCCACGGGATCATGAAGACGGTCTCGATGTCGAAGATGATGAACAACATCGCGACCAGGTAGAACTTGACGCTGAAGCGCTCCCGGGCGTCGCCGAGCGGGGCCATGCCCGACTCGTAGGCCTGCGACTTCACCGGGGTCGGGCGCGGCCGGAGCGTCACGGCGCTGATCCCGAGGATCAGCACGGCGTTCAGGGCCACGAAGCCGAACAGCAGGAGGAGCGGGAAGTAGGACCGAACCATGTCTGTCGCGTTGTCCGCCCAGGCTCGTGAAATTTTTCACGAGCGACGGAGAGAAGATAACGCGCGGCGCAACCGGAGTTCAACCCGAACGCTCCCGGCCGCCGCCGCACGTCAGATGTGTGCCCCTGCGCTGCGCGGACGACGCGCGCGCGAGCGCCGCCGCTCAGCCCGTGAACATCCCGGCACCGTAGAGCACCGCCGCCAGCACCGCCAGCAGGCCCACGATCCAGGCGACCGGGTTCAGCCCGCCGCCCGCCGACGAGTTGGCGACGACCGGCCCCTCGCCCTTCCGCAGGCCGACGGGGGCGAACTCCTCGCGCCCGTCCGGCTCCGCGCCGTGGCCCACGCCCCACGTCGTCTTCTGCACCGAGTCCGCCCCGCCGAGCGCCGTCTCCGCATCCTCGTACCGATCGAGGTCGACGCGCGGCGCCAGGCCCGTCCCGTCCGCGCGCAGCGCGCGGTCCACCGGCACCTCGCGGTCGAGGCGCCGCGTCTGCGGCGCGGTCAGCTCCGGCCCGCCCTGCTCCAGATTCTCCTCGGCGGGCACCTTGTCGGGGGTGGCCATGTCGCGTGCGCTCCTGGTTGGGGTCCGCCCCCGGGGTCAGCAGCAAGCGGGCCACGCACCGGAGGATGCGTGGCCCGCTCGTCGATCGGTCGCGGCCGCGTGGAGCTAGCCCGCGAACTCCACCGCCTTCGGCGCCGGCTGCAGCGACGCGCGGAGGTAGTCGCGGTTCATCCGCGAGATCGTGTCGATGCTGATCTCCTTCGGGCACGCCTCCTGGCACTCGCCGTAGAGCGTGCAGTGCCCGAAGCCCTCGAGGTCCATCTGCTCGACCATCGCCAGCACGCGGCGGAAGCGCTCCGGCTGCCCCTGC
>CBHYLO010000637.1:0-2739 GCA_966128675.1 uncultured bacterium
GAGGCGCGCGACGCGCTGCGGCGCGCACGGGCCCGACTCGCCGGCGCGGACGAGGCGGCGCATCACGCGCTGCACGACGCGCTGCGGGAGACGGCCGCGCTGATCGGCGACGACGCGCGCGCGCCCGACGTGCCGGCGCTCGACGTGGCGGCGCCGGAGGCGGTCCACGCGGTCGCGCCGTTCGCGCCGGCGCCGTCGGCGCCGACGGTCGACGACGACGAGACGGTGGACGCCGACTGGCGGCCGACGCCGGTGTTCGAGGCCGACGCGAGCGACGACGACGAGGAGGACCTCTCCGCGCTGCTGGCGCTCGCCGCCGGGCCGCCGGCGCCCGAGCCGCCGACGGTGGAGCTGGAGGGCGGCGACTCGCTGGCCGCGGCGCTGGACGCCGCGATCGAGTGGACGCCGACGCCTGCCCACGACCTGCCCGCCGTGGCCGCGGCGCCGGACTCGCCCGCGACGACGAGCGCGCCGCGCGACGACGAGGCCGACGACGCCGCCGACGACGAGGACGACCTCGACGCCGAGCCGGTGCTGCTGACGCCGGGCGTGGACTTCGGCGACCTGCCGACGTCCGCGCCGTCCACGCCGGCCGGCCCGCGCGGGCCGCGGCTGGCGGCGATCGACGCGATCGTCGAGCTGACCGAGGAGCGTCAGGAGACGAAGCGCGGCGGCCTGCGCGGCCTGCTGCGCAAGCTCACGGGCCGCTAGCGCGCGTCAGCCGTCGCGCGCGTCAGCCGCCGGGCGTCACTCGTCGCGGGCGTGCACGTGCGCCGGCGGCGAGGTCGCCTCGACGGCGACGAAGGGCTCGAGGATGCGGTAGCTGTGCGAGGCGCCCTCCGGCACGGCCCACGAGTCGCCCGCCTCCAGCAGCACCATCTGCCCTTCGATGTGCAGCTCGGCCCGCCCGCTGATGACGTAGCCCACCGTCTCGTAGGCGCGCACGGTGGTCTCGGGCTCGCCCTGCGTGGCCGGCTCCTCCCACAGGCGCATCCCCATGCGCTTGCCCGCCGCGAGGTACTTCTGCCCGCGCGGGCCGCGCGGCGACTGCCGCGAGTCGACCTTCGTGACCGTCGTCTCTCCCATCACGCCCTCCGCTGATGCGCGCTCGACTGCCGGCGCGACGCGCCGGGCTGCGGGCGGCGACGTACACGGATCGTGCCGGCGGGCGAGGCGCCGGGCACGTGCGGAGACGTGGACGGGGGCGTGTCCGCGTGGACACGCCCCCGGTCGGGCTCAGCTCTTGTGGCGGAACGTGATGCGCCCGCGCGTGAGGTCGTAGGGCGAGACCTCGAGCGTCACGCGATCGCCGGCCAGGACGCGGATGCGGAACCGGCGCATGTTGCCGGCGAGCGTCGCGAGCACCTGGTGACCGCTCTTGGTCTCGACGCGGAAGGTCGCGTTGGGCAGCACCTCCGCCACGGTGCCTTCGAGCTCGATCGCATCTTGCTTCGCCATGGACTGGCCGGATTCTGAGCGAGGGGTTCCGGTGCCGGGCGACGCCCCTGCGCCACCCGGCCGACGACCGGGCGCGCACGCTCGGGCCGTCGACGCATCCGAAGATATTGCAAGCCCTTGCGCGCGGCCAGCGCGAGCTCGTCCGGCCGGCTAGCTTTCCCGGGCTCCCGTCCTCCCTCGTCGCCCGCCCGCCCGTGTCCTCCGCCTCGCCGGCCGCGCCCAGCGGGCCCCCGCCCGACGGGCCCCTGCCCTACGGCCCCCAGACGCTCGCGATCCGCCGCTTCCTCCAACGCCTCGCCGCGCTGCCGGCGGGCGACTGGACGGCGGCGACCGCCGCGTACGACGCGCTGCAGGGGACCGGGCGCTTCGCCGCCGCCGACCGCGCCCTCTCGGCCGCCGTCGCGCGCACCCAGCGCGAGCCGGAGCGCGACGCCGCCCTCGGCCCGCTCGCGCAGCTGCTCCGGATGCCGGGCGCCCCCGACGCGCCGCCCACCGACGACGCGCCGCTCGCGCCGGTGGCCGAGGCGGCGCTGGCGGCGACGCTGGCGCTGCTCGTGCGCGACGTGCTGCCCGCGACCGCGTTCGCGACGCTCTACGCGCCGTTCGCCGACCGCATCCCGGTCGACACGCTCGCCTGACGCCGGCTCAGCCGCCCGGCGCGTCGTCGCCGGCGGCGAGCTCGAAGCGCGGGATCAGCGCCACGAAGCGCGAGCCGTCGGCGCGGACGAAGCGGTACTCGCCCTCCATCCACCCGCGCTCGGACTTCAGCACGCAGAAGCTCCGGTACTCGTGGACGCGGCCCGGCGCGATGACCGGCTGCTCGCCGACCACGCCCTCGCCCTCGACCTGCGTGTCCTCGCCGATCTCGTCGTGGATCTGCCAGCGCCGCGTCAGCAGCTGCGCCGCCTGGCCGCCGACGTTCTCGATGCGCACGTGGTAGGCGAACACGAACTGCGCGGCGCCCGGCCGCGACTGCTCGCGCAGGAACGAGGGGCGCACCGTGATGCGGATCCCCTCGGTCTGGCGGTGGAAGAACGGGCGCCCGCGCATCGCCGTCATCGCGCCGCGACGCGCACGTCGAGGCGCGCGGGCGCGCCCGCGCGGCCCGCGCGATCGAGCCCGAAGACCAGCACCTCGTCGGGCGCGCCGCGC
This sequence comes from uncultured bacterium, assembly GCA_966128675.1. GTDB lineage: Bacteria > Gemmatimonadota > Gemmatimonadetes > Gemmatimonadales > Gemmatimonadaceae > Roseisolibacter. Next base: position 2,611 of record CBHYLO010000637.1, read on the forward strand.
GTGGCGGGCGCCGGCGCCGCGGTGCGCGTGCGCGCGCCCGGCACGACCTCGGTGGTCCAGAGCGCGCCGTGGCGCGCGCGCACGACCCACTGCCACGGGCGCGCCTGGCCCGCCGCGGGCGTCAGCTCC
>CBHYLO010000638.1:0-2735 GCA_966128675.1 uncultured bacterium
CGCGGCGCCGGCGCCCGCCCCCGCCCCGCCGCCCGCGTCGCCCGACGTCGTGATGCCCGACGCGGTGGCCGAGTCGCTGCTGGTGGACGTGCAGCGCGTCGACGCGAGCATCCGCGTGGACGTGCGCTACGCGACGCCGTACAACTTCGTGGGCGAGGTGCTGCCGGGGTACGACGCGCCGCGCGCGCTGCTGCGCCGCGAGGCCGCCGCCGCGCTGGGGCGCGTGCAGGCCGCGCTGCAGGCCGACGGGCTGGGGCTCAAGGTGTTCGACGGCTACCGCCCCGTGCGCGCGACGGTCGCCATGGTCGCGTGGACGCGCCGCGTGCAGCGCGAGGACCTCCTGCGCGACGGCTACATCGCGGAGCGCAGCCGCCACAACCTCGGGCTCGCGGTGGACCTCACGCTGGTCGACCTCGCGACCGGCCGCGAGCGGAGGATGGGCACCGCGTTCGACACCTTCTCGCGCGCGGCGCACACCGCGAACGCGACCGGCGAGGCGGCCGTAAACCGCCAGCGGCTGGTGCGCGCGATGGCCGCGGAGGGTTTCACGAACCTTCCGGAGGAGTGGTGGCATTTCAGCTACGACGTGCCGGACCCGCTCCGCTTCGACCTCGTGATCCGGCCGGTGCGCGACGAATGATCGCAGCGAATCCCGTCCTCCATCCCGCTCCTCCCATGTCCACCGTCCGCCGCCGTTCGCCCCTCCTCGTGGGCGCGCTCGTCGTCGCCGTCGCGGGCTGCGCGCGCAGCGCCCGCATGACCGACGAGCACGCCGGTCACACCGAGACGACGCGCACCAGCACGTCCACCACGACCACCACCACCGTCTCGACGGCGAAGGGGCTGCCCGCGGGCGCCGCCGACGCGCGCGCCCGCGTGGACCGCTCGCCGCGCCACGGCGAGTGGGCGATGGTGCGCACGCCCGCCGGCGACAGCGTGCGCGCGTGGGTCGTCTATCCCGAGCGCGCGACCAAGGCGCCGGTCGTGCTCGTGGTGCACGAGATCTTCGGGATCAGCCCGTGGATCCGCGCCGTGACCGACCAGCTGGCGGCGGAGGGGTTCATCGCGATCGCGCCCGACCTCCTCACCGGCAAGGGCGTCGGCGGCACGGCCGACTCGGCCGACGCGACGGCGGCCGTCGCCGCGGTGCGCCAGCTCCAGCAGGCCGAGGTGCAGGCGCGGCTGCTCGCGGTCGCGGACTACGGGATGAACCTCCCGGCGGCCGAGAAGCGCTACGGCATCGTCGGCTTCTGCTGGGGCGGGTCGACGGTGTTCGCGCACGCGGCCGCGGCGCCGGGGCTGAGCGCGGCGGTCGCCTACTACGGCGGCGTCAACACGGCGCAGGTCGACCTCACGAAGGCGAAGGCCGCGGTGCTGGGCCTCTACGGCGAGAACGACGCGCGCGTGAACGCCACCATCCCCGCCGCCGACAGCGCGCTGAAGCGGGCGGGCGTGCCGTGGGAGTCGGTCGTCTATCCGGGCGCGGGGCACGGCTTCCTGCGCCAGCAGGACGGCCAGAACGGCGCCAACATGGCCGCGACCGAGAAGGCGTGGCCGAAGACGATCGCCTGGTTCCGCCAGCACCTCGAGGCGCGCTGAGCGAGCCCGTGGGCGTCGGGTGAGGCGGCGCGGCGGTGCTTGCCGGGCGTGACGGTGCGCCCTGATCTTGCACCGCTCGCCGCCGTCCGCCGTCTCCTCACCGAAGGTCATGACCGCCGTCTTCGTCGCCTGCTTCGTCCTCGGGCTGCTGCTCGCCGTCTACGTCATGCTGCACGGCGTCGAGCGGCCGGCGCCGCCCGCGACGCGCGCGCCGCACGAGGTGGGGGGCGCGCACGACCCGCGCACCGAGCCGTCGCCGCTCCTCAACCGCCAGAACGTCGCCGCGTTCGTCACCACCTTCGGCGTCGGCGGGTACCTCCTGGAGCGCTTCACCACGCTCGGCACGCCGGCGACGGTGGGGCTCGCGCTGCTGCTGGGCGCGGCGGGCGCCGGCCTGTCGATCGCGCTGCTGGCCGCCTGGGCCATCCCCAGCGTGCGCCGCGACGTGGTGGACGAGCGCTACCTGATGCAGGGCCACCCGGCGCGCGTGACGCGCGACATCGCGGTGGACGGTGAGGGCGAGATCGCGTACGAGGCCGACGGCCGCACCTGGACGGTCGGCGCGCGCAGCTGGGACGGCGCCGCCATCGCGGCGGGCACGGAGGTCGCCATCGAGCGCGTGGAGGGCGGCGTGGCCTACGTCGAGCAGTGGGCAGAGGTGGAAGCGCGGCTCTAGCACGGGGCCGGGGCGCGCGGGCGGTGGCGGGGGAGCAGTCAGCAGGCTGAGGGCACCATGTCGGACGCGGCCATCTTCATCGGCGTCTTCGGAGGGCTGTTCGTCTTCCGCATCATCGCCGCGACGGTCTTCTTCGTCCTCCTGCTGCCGCAGGGCGACCGCTGCCTGAACTGCGACGCGCCCACGCTGCGCGTGCAGCCGGTGTTCTGGCACCGCTGGGTGCCGTGGCTCCGCCCCAGCTGGTGCATGGAGTGCGGCTGGAAGGGGATGCTGCGCAGCGGCCCGCTGACGCCCGTCGCGACCACGCCGCCGGCGCTCCCCACGCCCGGCTCGCTGTCGAAGCAGGTCGATCGGTAACCACTGGCAACCGGAGGTCGACGTGTCCCGCTCCCTCCTGCGCTCCGCGCTCCTCGTCGCCGCGCTCGCCGGCGCGGGCGCCTGCGGCGGCGACCGCCCGCCC
>CBHYLO010000639.1:0-2731 GCA_966128675.1 uncultured bacterium
GACGTCGTGCCGGACGTCGTGCCGGACGTCGTGCCGGACGTCGTGCCGGACGTCGTGCCGGACGTCGCGGAGGCCGCCGCTCACCCCTTCCCGGCGCGGCGCAGCGCGACCGCGGTCGCCAGGTCCGTGTCGTTGTAGTAGACGCCGAAGCGCAGGTTGCGGAGCTGCTGGCGCGTGGCGCGCGCCACGTCCGCGTGCTGCTGCAGCGCGTGCGCCTCGGCCAGGAGCTCGCGCGCCAGCGGGCCGTCGTTGCGCGCCGCCTCCAGCGCGCGCTGCGCGTCCTCGCCCTTCCTGTCCGGCGTCGCCAGCGCGGCGCGCGCGAGGTGCGCGTCCTCCGGCAGCCGCGCGACCACCGCGCGCAGCGAGTCCGTCGTGCCGGCCGTGAGCCACGCGAGCGCCGCCGTCCGCGCCACCTGCGCGCTGTCGGCCGGGCGCAGCCGCCGCAGGTGGTCGAGGTGCTGGCTGATCCCCGCGCGGTCGCCCGACAGCGCGGCGAGCACCGCGAGGTCGCCGTGCGCCTGCGCCGCCGCCCCGATCTGCCGGCGCTGCTCCGCGAGCTGCGCCACCGCGCCCAGCTGGCGCCCCGCCTCGCGCAGGTCGTTCGCGTAGACGCGGTTCTGCGCGAGGTACGTCATGTAGCGCAGGCTGTCCTCGACGCCCGCGGCCAGCCGCAGCGCGGTGGCGAGCGCCGCGCGCGCGTCCGCGCTCCGCCCGCGCAGCTGGTGCAGCTCCGCCATGCCGACGTAGGCCTCGGTGAAGCCCGAGTCGGCCCGCGCCGCGTCCGCGTAGTACCGCGCCGCCGAGTCGAGCCGGCCGGCCGCCTGCAGCAGCTCGGCGTAGCTGTCGAGCGGGTTCGGCTGCCCGGGCGCGAGCTCGACCTGCTTCCGCGCCGCCTCCAGCGCCGCCGTCGTGTCGCCCACGTTCAGCAGCGCGTACGCGAGCCCGTTGTACGGCGCGCCGTACGACGGGAAGCGCGTCGTCACCGCGCGGAACGCCTCGACGGTCGCCGCCGGCGCGCGCTCGCCACCGGGGTTCTGCGACGCGAGCATCGCGAACAGCGCGTCGTCCGGATAGAGGTCGGACGCCGCGCGGAAGAGCTTCGCCGCCTCGCCGCGCCGTTCGGCGATCTGCTCGCGCAGCGCCGTCGCCAGCAGCAGCTCGCGCGTCGACGCGCGCGCGGCGTCGCCCATGCCGCGCGTCGCCTCGGCCATCCGCTGCGCGGAGTCGAGCCCCGGCGCGAACGCCGCGTGCAGCACGCGCGCGAGCCCGAACGACGAGTCGAGCGCGACGGCCTGCCCGAAGCGGCGCGCGGCGCGGGCGACGTGCACGTACGCCAGGTCGTCGAGACCGTCGGCGAGCGCCTGGCGCGCCTCCATCGACGTCGAGGTGTACGTCGGGCGCGCGCCGGCGGTGGGCACGACCGGCGTGGGCTGCTGCGCGGCGGCGGGGAGGGCCAGCGTCGCGAGCAGGAGCGCCGCACCGGCGAGCCGGGAGGCGGCGGACGGCCGCGTGGCCGTCGATGGCTGAGAGCCAGGCATGGGCACCTCGCTTGAGCGGGTTCGCCCGTCCCGAGCGCAGCGCGACTGCTCCTTCACCGGCGGACACGAGCGTGCGCTCCGGACGGACGGTGAAGGTGCTCCAACCTTGGGCACTCGGGAGCGCACGGCAATGGCGCCGTGCACCGCGCGCTCGACCTTACGCGCGCGTCACGTGCGCCTGCGCCCGCGCAGCTGGCCCAGCGAGAGCACGATCCACCCCGCGCCGACGAACGGCACGAGGTACACGACGTGGCCCACGATGCCGAGCGCCAGCGCCTGGTCGCGGGGCACGCCGAGCGCGGTGTAGGCGAGCAGCGCGGCGCCCTCGTACACGCCCAGGTTGCCCGGCGACGCGGGCACGGCGGAGGCCAGATTCGTCGCGGCCAGCGCGAGCACCGCGCTCCCCGGCCGCGGCGCGAGCCCGAACGCGCGCTCGACCGCCGTCCAGCCGCCGGCCTCCATCACCTTCATCAGCAGCCCGCTGGCGACGGCGAGCCCCAGGCGGCGCGGCGAGCGCAGCGCGTCCAGCGCGGCCGCCCACGACACGACGAACGCGCGCCCGCGCGCCCACGCGCCCTCGGCGCGGCGCTCGTGGGCGGGGTGCGGCGGCTCGTCCATCAGCCCGACGGCCAGCGACGGCGGCAGCGCGTCGTCCGCGCGCGGCGCGCGGCGGCGCGCGGCCCACGCCGCGGCGAACAGCCCGAGCGCGAGCAGCGCGAGCCCGACGCCGAGCACCGCGACCGCGCGCCGCATCCAGGCGGGGAGCGGCGCGACCTGCGCGGCGACGGCGAGCGTCGCGAGCTTGGCGAGCGCCTCGATGAGGCTGTGCTGCGCGAGCACCGACAGCGCCGCCGCGGTGCCGGCGCCGCCGCGCTCGGCCAGCACGGCGACGCCGGTCGCCTGGCCCAGGAACGCGGGGATCGTGTTCTGCGCCGTCGCGGTGATCGCCTGCACCTCGAAGATGCGGCCGAAGCGCGCGCGCACGCCGGCGGGGAGCAGGAGCCACGTCTGCCACGCCCACAGCGCGACGACGCTGGTGTGGCAGGCGACGGCCAGCGCGAGCCACGGCAGCCGCGCGCGCGACGCGGCGGCGAGCGTCTCGCGCCAGCCCACCGCGCGCAGCGCGAGCACCACCAGCGCGGTCGCGAGCAGCCACGCCAGCAGCGCGAGCGCGCGCCGCGCGCCGGGCGAGA
>CBHYLO010000640.1:0-2722 GCA_966128675.1 uncultured bacterium
GTACGTGATCACGATGGAGGATGGGGCGCGGATCACGTCGAGCCGGACGCATGGGGGGCGGTTGCAGGAGCTGCTTCGGTAGCGGGGTTCCTCGCGCCGCCCGTCGCCCGACTCACGTCGCACACGCCATCCGCACGTAGATCCGTCTCGACGGCTGACTCCGCGGCATCGACGTCATCTCCTGCCGCACCTGCTGCACGGGCGACACCCGCCCGGTCGACGCGACGCGCCACGGCTCCGAGGCCGCATCCGCGCGCATCGCGCGCATCCGCCCGGGCAATCGGACGCGCCGCACCTCGTCGGGTGCGAACGGGGTGTCGAGGTAGAACACCTGCCAGACGTTCGTCGTGATGCTCACGAACGCCCGCTCCGGCAGCGGGTTGTGCACCTCGGCCACCTGAAGCTCCGGCGGGCAGGGAAAGGCCGAGTCGGCGGCGGCGGAGAGGGCGACGAGGGCGGCGCCGGGGCTCGGCGGGTGCGCGTCGGCGGGCGGCGCGACGACCGGGGGCGGGGGCGGCGCGCAGGCGACCACGATCAGCGCGACGGCGACCGGGCGAACGGGAGGGCGGAACATGCGACCTCCTGCGCGGCAGTGCGAGAACGACTGCAGGCTGCGGACTGCGGATGCCCCATAGTGGGGAGAAAGCCCGCCGCCCGCAGCCCGCCGCGTGTCCCGCTCCCGTCAGGGCTTCAGCTCAGGGCTTCAGCAGCGTGAACGGGTTCACGGGCGTCCCGCTCCCCCACCAGCGCCCCGGATCGGCGCTCCGCGCCACCGCGAAGTGCAGGTGCGGCGTCTCGGCCGACGCGTTCCCCGTGCTGCCGACGTAGCCGATGACCTGCCCCTGCTTCAGCGGCGCGCCCTCGCGGAGGCCCGCCTCGTAGCGGTCGAGGTGGCCATAGAGGAGGACGAAGCGGTTGGCCGCGTCCGACTGGTAGAGCGTGAGGCCGCCCGCGACGCTGTTGAACAGCTTGATGACCTTCCCGTCGGTCGCCGCGATCACCGGGGTGCCGCGCGGGGCGAGGATGTCGAGCGCCTCGTGGCGGCGGGTCCCCTCGCCGCGCGCCTGGTCGAAGTCGTCGTGCAGCGCGCTGGCCGCGACGCCGCGGACGGGGACGATCATCCGGCCGCGCAGCGTCGCGAGGTCGGACGCGGTGGCGGCGGGGGGCGGGGCGCTCGCGGCGCTGGCGCCGGGGGGCAGCCCCAGCCCGGTCGTCGAGTCGAGTGGGGCGGAGCCGCCGCTGGTGGTGACGGTCGAGTCCATCCCGCGGAGCGCCGGGTCGACCGACGGGAGCCCGACGCTGTCGCGGCTGTCGGACGGCGTCCCGGGCGCCGGCACCATTGCGGGGGCGCCGAGCGGCGGGGTGACCGGAGTGCCGGCGTTCAGGGAGTCGGCGAGGGTGGGGGCGCCCACCTCGCCGGTGGCGGTCGACACCAGCGCGGTGCCGCGGTGGACCTCGATCCACCCGTTCCGCGTGCCGACGACGGTGACCAGGACGACCAGCGCCGCCAGCGCGACGAGGGTCCCGAGGACGCCCGTGAGGGCGCGGCCGGCCCGCCGCGCGGCGATCCCCACCATCCGGCCGTTCGACGCTCGGTGCGATCCTCGACGCTCGCTCATCGTCCCTCGCTCCTCCCCGCCGGGCGGCGCGCGGCCGGCCCCCATTCGGCGCCGACTCCTCTCGTGCGTCGCTCCCGGTCGCCGCGCTGCAAAGGCACCCCTCGTGCCGCGCCGAGGCTCAGGCGGGACGGTCTTCCGGGAGCGGGGCGACGACGTCGGGGTCGTCGTGGCGCGGGTCGTTGACGCGGGTCGAGACGCGCCAGCGCCGCATCAGCATCGCGGGGTATGGCGCCACCAGGGCCTGCGCGTCGGGCAGCGGGGTCTCGCGCGCCAGCCACGCGTCGTACGCGGACGCGGGGACGATCACGGGCATCCGGTCGTGCACCTCCGCGACCAGCGCGTTGGGCGCGGTGGTGAGCACGGTGCAGCTGACGACCGGCGGCGCCGACGGATCGGCGGGATCGCGCCAGCTGTCCCACAGGCCGCCCAGCGCGAAGGGGGCGTCGTCGGCCATCGCGAAGGCCCACGGGACCCGCGCGCTCCGTCCGCCCTTCGACGCCGATGCTGGCGCGTGGCCGTCGCCGGTGTGCTGCCACTCGTAGAACACGTCGGCGAGGATCAGGCAGCGCCGCCCGCGCCGCCACGCGCTCGCGAAGGCCGGGGTGTGCGCCACGCGCTCGCCGCGCGCGTTGCAGAGCCGGGCGCCGATCCGTGGATCGGGGGCGTCGCCGGGGATCAGGCCCCAGCGCAGCAGGTCGAGCCGCCGGCGCACCGTCCCGTCGCGCCGGTGGGCGAGCGCTGCCAGCACCTCGGTCGACGGGGCGACGTTGTAGCGGGGCGCGAGCGTCGCGGGCACCGCCGGCCCCACCTCGTCGAGGTGGAGCGCGTCGAGGAGGCCCGTCTCCGCGAGGTGGCGCGGGGCGATCAGTCCGAAGCGGCCGCACATGAACCCAAGCTACGCTGCGGGCTGCGGACTGCGGGTCTGTTCCGGCCCTCGGCGGGCGATGCCGCACCCGGCAGGCACGAACTACTCGGGGGATACGGATGCTCCGGATGAGCCGGATCAGGCGGATCGCTCCAAGTGGGGCATGGGACGTCGCCGCCGCGCGGAGCGATCCGTCTCATCCGTTCAGATCCGGAGCATCCGTATCCAAACGAGTAGT
>CBHYLO010000641.1:0-2718 GCA_966128675.1 uncultured bacterium
CGTTGCGCACCACGCGCTCGCGATCGACGGCGGCGGCGAGCGCGCGGCGCACCGCGCGGTCGGCGAGGATCGGATGCGCGCCGCGCCCCCCTGCCCCGCGCAGGTTGAACGCGAGGTAGCCTTGGTCCAGCGAGGGGTACGCGAACGCCCGCAGCGAGGGGTTCCCGCGCACCATGGCGAGGCCGTCGCCGCGCACCGACTCCCACCAGTCGCTCGCGCCGCTGACCAGCGAGCGCGTCGCCGCGCCCGGATCGGGGTGCACCGCCCAGATCACGCGGTCCAGCTGCGGCCGGCCGCGCCAGTTGGCCGTGTCGGCCACCAGCTCCACGCGCGCGCCGTGCTCCCACCGCACGAAGCGGAAGCGGCCGCTCCCGACGGGCTGCTTCGCGAAGTCGCTGGCGGCCAGCTGCGTCGGGTCGACGTCGCGCAGCAGGTGCTCGGGCAGCACGTGCACCTGGTGCACGGCGTCGAAGAACTGCTGCGGGCTGCGGCGGCGGAACCAGACGACGGCCGTCGCGCTGTCGGGCGCGGTCACCGAGTCGACGTTCGCCAGCAGCGGCGCCACGAAGCTCGCGGTGCGCGGATCGGCGTTCAGGCGGAAGCTGAACGCGACGTCGCGCGCGGTGACGGACCGACCGTCGTGCCAGCGCGCGCGCGGGTCCATGGCGAAGCGCACCGACAGCGAGTCGGGCGCCCACGTCCACGACCGCGCCAGCCGCGGCGCGAAGCCCGCGTCGCCGACCGTGTTCAGCTTCCCGCCGATCTCCGCCAGGCGGTCGAACAGCTGCGCGACGATCTGCGCGCCCTGCAGCGACTGCACGAGCGGCGGCACCAGGTGGTCCGGATCGCCGACCGTCGCGATCACCAGCGTGCCGCCCGGCGCGTCCGCCGGCGGCGTGCGCTCGGCCGACGGCTCGCCGCCGCAGGCCGCGGCCAGCGCGAGGAGCGCGACCCACCCGCGCGGCGCGCGCGATGGCGACGGAGGCATCGGCGGGGCGGGCGTGGCGGGCATGCGGACGGGCGGCGGAGGAGTGGTTCGGTCTCGAAGAGGGCGTGCGTGACGATCGTCACGCGTCGCGGCGTGCACAGGACGCGCGCCTTCACGGTTCTGTCACGCGGCGACCCGAAATCTGTCGCAGGCGCGCCGCGGCGCCGCGCGGGCGCCACAGCCGGGGCGCCGATCTCCACGCGAATGTCACGTGACGGAAGCGCAAGGCGCCTCGTCTGCTGACTGACGCACATGAGCCGGCGGTGAAGTGGGGCGGGGTGTGTGGTGCGTCACGGTCGCCGCGGCCGGCCGCGCGCGACCTTCGCACGTCGATACAAGCGAGCTCTTCCGTGAGCTTCGCCGGGCACTCCGCTGCGATCCGCGGCCGGGCGCGTTCTCTTCCTCGCTGGAGCCGTCACATGCGCAACCTCCGGATCACGGCCGCCCTGGCCGTCGCACTCCTCACCGGGACCGCCGTCGCCTGCGGCCCCGATCGCGCGCCCACGGCGCCGGCGATCGGCGCGCGGCACGCCGACGTCGCCCCGAGCACGGACCTGCTGTCGGCCGACAGCCGGACCGCCAGCTGGTCGGTCTCGGGCCTGCGCCGCGAGCGGCCGCTCGCCAGCGAGATCACGGTCGAGCAGGTCATCGGCCCGCGCGGCGGCAAGCTGTCGATCCCGGCCGCCGGCTTCACGCTCGAGGTGCCCGCGGGCGCTGTCGCGACGACGACGACCTTCCGCGTCACCGCGCTCGCCGGCGAGATGCTCGCCTACGAGTTCGGGCCGTCGGGCACCAGCTTCCCGATCGCGCTGCGCGGCACGCAGGACCTGAGCGGCACGCTCGCGAAGCGCCTGCCCCGCGGCGCGACGCTCGGCCTCGGCTACTTCCGGACGCCGTCGGACGTCGACGCGACGACCGGCACGGCGATGGTCGCCCAGGAGGTCCAGGCGACCGTGGATCAGTCGGGTCACCGCCTGACGTTCGGGATCCCGCACTTCTCGGGCTGGATCGTGATGTGGCGCGGCGACGGCGGCGCGGACTCCACCGAGGTCCCGTGAGCAAGGGCAGATCTCGGGAGCAATCCACCCCTTCGTGCGCGCCGGCGATGCTCAGTTCGAGCATCGCCGGCCTTCGCGCGTGAGGTAACGAGGCCCCGAGATGCCGAAGCACCTGCGCCTAGCAGATGGGGACGAGCTACCGGTGGCACGGCGAGTCCCCGCATCGCCGACCAACCGGCCGTACGCCGCGGAGACGACGCTGGAGCGGGCCGACATGCTCTGCGCGCGCGGCCGGCCGGCTACCGCGCGAGCGTTGCTCGAGCGCGCGATGCGCCGGCGGGCGCGCGGCGGAGGGGTCGCGTCGTCGGCATTTCTCAGCGCCGTGGCGCGGACGCACCTGATGGAAGGTGACGTCGACGCCGCGCTCGCGTGCCTCGATGCAGCCCTCGCCGCCGCGGAGCTCGCAGACGATTCCTCGGGCGTCGGTGCCGCGTTGAATGGTCAGGCGATCGTCCTCCTGAAGCGCGGCGATCTCGATACCGCCGAGGCGCTCTGCCGGCGTGCGCGGGACGAGGGCATGCGCGCCGACGATCTTCACCTGATCGCGAAGGCCGCCTCCAACCTCGGGATCGTCGCGAGCATCCGAGGCGATCTGGTCGCAGCGCTCGCCCACTTCGACGAATCGCTCGACGTGCTGCGCGGAATTGCCGTTTTCGGCATCCTGATGATGAA
>CBHYLO010000642.1:0-2717 GCA_966128675.1 uncultured bacterium
GAGTGCGGATTGCTCCGGTGGGGCGCGAGGTTCTTCGCCACCACGCGGAGCCATCCGCACTTATCAGCCGTTGTCAGAGCGCTTCCTTGCAGATGCCGTTCGGGTCCGGCGCGCCGACCGCGGCGAGCACACGGAGCCGTACCGCAGCTCGCTTGCCCGCGCGACTCCTCGCGCGCTACCGTGCAGCGGTCGCCGACGTCCACTCGCGCACACGGGAGGCGCGCATGCGCATCGATCGTCGCACGGTCGCCGGGGCCGGCATCGCGGCCCTGCTCGCGGTGGGATGCGCGGACGGTGAGCCCGCCGCCACCGCGGCGCCGTCCGGCCAGCCGCGCGCCGCGGCGCGCGAGGCATCGGGCGCGATCACGCTCCGCGAGGAAGCGCCCGGCCTGCTCTCCCGCGCCACCGTCCCCGAGGCGACGGCGCGCGCGGCCGCGCTCGCGCGCGTCCCCGGCGGCCAGTTGCTGGAGGCCGAGCTGGAGGAGGAGGACGGCCTGCTCCTCTACGCGTACGACATCCGGGCGGCCGACGGGCGCACCGTGATGGACGTCGAGGTGGACGCGGCGACGGGCCGCGTGCTGCGCGTCGCGCGCGACGACGACGACGGCGAGGACGGCGAGGACGACGACGCGCGCGGCGATCCGCGCGAGGACGCGCGCGGCTAGCCGGCGACGCGCGCGCTACTGCGGGCCGTCGGACGCGCTGCCGGATGCCGCCGCGTCGATCGCGCGCGCCGCGGTGCGCGCGGGCAGCGCCGGCTCGGCGGGCGTGTCGGACGCCGGCGTCGGGGCGCCCGTCTCGGGCAGGCGGCTGTACGGCAGCAGGATCGTGATGCGGCGGTTCTCGGCCGCCGTCGGATGCGCCGCGTCGCGCAGCTGGCGATCAGCCAGGCCGCGCACCTCCGACACGCGCCCCGCGGGCAGCCCGCCCGCCTCCAGCACGCGCCGCGCGGCGTTCGCGCGCTCGGCCGACAGCTCCCAGTTCGTGTACGCCGCCGTCGTGCCGTAGCGCGCCGCGTCCGTGTGCCCCTCGAGGACCACCGGGTTGGTGAGCGTGCGCAGCTCCGGCGCGATCACCTGCAGCGCGATCACCGCCGCGGCCTTCATCTGCGACGAGCCGACCGGGAAGAACACCTCGCCCGAGCCGCTCTCGATCAGCTCGATGCGCAGGCCGTCCTTGGTGACGACGACGTCCACCTTCGCGCCGAGCTTCTTGAGCTGCGCGTGGCCCTCGAGCACCTGCTTGAGCTGCGCGGCCAGCTCGCCGAAGCGGCGCTGCTCGGCCGAGCGGACGATCATCTTCACCTGCGTGTCCGGCGCCTTCATCGGGCTGGAGCCCGACGAGATGGGGCTCGCGCCCGCGGACGCGCCCTTCTTGTAGCCGACCGGGTTGGAGAAGTAGCCCTCGATGGCCTGCTTCACCTTGTCGTCCATGCCCAGGATCCACATCACCATGAAGAACGCCATCATCGCCGTGACGAAGTCGGCGTAGGCGACCTTCCACGACCCGCCGTGGTGGCCGCCCGCGACGACCTTCTTCTTGCGGACGATGACGATCTTCTTGCCGGATTCCGGAGGCATGGGCGGTGGGCCGTCAGGCGGCCTTCTTGCGCGTCATCTGCTCGAGCTCCGCGAAGCTGGGCCGCTCGTGCGGGTCGATGTTACGACGCGCGAACTCGACGGCCGTCATCGGGGCGTCGCCGCGCGCGAAACTCAGCAGCGCCGTGCGGATGCAGCACATGTACGCGTGCTCGGCCTTCACGCGCGACTGGATCGCCGTGGCGATGGGGCCGATGATGCCGTAGGCGAGCAGGATGCCGATGAACGTGCCGACGAGCGCCGCGGCCACCTTCTCGCCGATCTCGCTCGCCGCGCCGCCGATCGAGCCCATCGTGATGATCACGCCGAGCACCGCGGCGACGATGCCGAAGCCGGGCATCGCGTCGCCGACCACGGTGATGGCGTGCGGCACGTGCATGTTCGCCTCGTGCTGCTGGTCGAGGTCGATGTCCAGGATCTCGGCCAGGTTGTGGTCCTCGACCGCGCCGGTGAGCAGCACCTTCAGCGTGTCGGCCAGCAGCGCCACCGCGTGGTGGTTCGCGCTGAACGCCGGATACTTGGTGAAGACGTCGCTCTTCTCGGGCTCCTCGATGTGCGCCTCGAGGCCCACCAGGCCGTCCTTGCGCGCCTTCTGGAAGATCTCGTAGAGGACCTGCAGCAGCTCGCTGTAGGCCGTCTTGGAGAACGGATTGGGCTTGAGCAGGCCGAGCGTCGCCGCGAACGACGCCTTGAGGGTGCCGATCCCGTTCGCGACAATGAAGGCGCCGAGGCCGGCGCCACCGATGATGATGAACTCGGTGGGCTGCCAGAGGACACCGACCTTGCCATGGTGCATGACGTAGCCACCGATGACGCTTCCGATGACGATCAGCAGGCCGATGATGGTGAACACGACGCTCGCGGACGGGGCGGGGGACGGCACGGGCGAGCCCACACTCGGGGCCCGACGCTCGTGAGTATCGGCCACTCGGCGTCCGATCTGGACCACGCGGATGCGGCACCGCTCCGCGCGGTGGCCGCGGCCCGCGACGCCGTGCTGCGGGGGCTCGTCCACGCCCTCAGCAACCGCGTGGGCACCGTCGCCGCGGTGGCGGGGATGCTCGACCCCGAGGCGCCCGCGGCGGGCGTGGCCGCGACGGTCCTGCAGGGCGAGGCGGA
>CBHYLO010000643.1:0-2714 GCA_966128675.1 uncultured bacterium
GGCCCGAGCGCGCTGGCGGTGCTCGCGTCGGTGGGCTGCACCGATCTCCCGGTCGGGCGCCGCCCGCGCGTCGCGATCGTCGCCTCGGGCGACGAGCTGGTGCCGCTGGGCGACGTGGAGGCGGTGCGCGAGGGGCGCGGCATCATCGCCTCCAACTCCGTCGCGCTCGCGGCGCTGGTGCGCGAGGCGGGCGGCGAGCCGCTGGACCTGGGCGTCGCGCCCGACCAGCCGGACGCGCTCCGTGAGCGGCTGAAGGCCGCGCTCGACGCCGGCTGCGACGTCCTGCTGACGACCGGCGGCATCAGCGTCGGCGACCGCGATCACGTCCGCGACGCGGTCGCCGCGCTCGGCGGACGGCTGCGCTTCTGGCGCGTGCGCATGCGGCCGGGTGGGCCCGTCGCGTCGGGCACGCTCGCGGCGGCCGCACGCGCGGTTCCCTGGCTCGGACTCCCCGGCAACCCCGTCTCCACCGTCGTGACCTTCGAGCTGTTCGCGCGCCCGCTGCTGCGCCGTCTGGCCGGCGATGCGCGCCCGTTCCGCCGCGCCGTCCGCGTCACGCTGCGCGAGCGCGTGGACGCGCCGGCGCCGCTCACGCACCTCCTGCGCGTGACGCTCGACGCGGACGACGCGGGCCACCTCACCGCCGCGCTCACGGGCCCGCAGGGCTCGGGGCTGCTGACGTCCGCCGCGCGCGCCGACGCGCTGCTCATCGTGCCCGAGCACGTGACGACGCTCGCCGCCGGCGCGCCCGCGCGCGCGCTGCTGCTGGGCGAGGGCGCGCTCGACGCCGCAACGCTCGACGCCGCGACGTTCGCCGAGGTGCGCGCATGAGCCGCGCGAAGGACGATCCGACGCTCGACGCCCTCGACGCCGCGCTCGACGCGCGCTTCGACACGGTGACCGAGACCATCCGCCTGCACGACGAGGGCGTGCGCGAGTCGTTCGACATCCGCCGGCCGGCCAGCGCCGAGGCGCTGATCGACGAGGACGCGTTCGCGCACGACGAGCGGCTGCCTTACTGGGCCGACGTGTGGCCGTCGGCGCGCGTGCTCGCCGCGCACCTGCTGCAGGAGGGCGGCGGCGGGATGCGCCTGCTGGAGCTGGGCTGCGGCAGCGGGCTCGTGGCCGCCGCGGCGGCGCGCGCGGGCTACGAGGTCACCGCGAGCGACTACTACGGTGAGGCGCTGGACTTCACGCGCGCCAACGTGCGCCGCGCCGCGGGCGTCGACTGCGAGACGCGCCTCGTGGACTGGCGCGCGCTGCCCGCGGACCTCGGCCATTACGACCGCGTCGTCGCGTCGGACGTGCTGTACGAGAAGCCGTACGCCGCGCTCGTCGCGCGCGCGCTGGCGCACACACTGCGGCGCGGCGGCGTCGCCTACGTCACGGATCCCGGGCGCCTCGCCGCGCCCGAGTTCGTGGAGCAGGCGCGCGCGCTGGGCCTCGACGTCGGCCAGCCCGTGACGCGCGACGTCGAGGGCTACGGCACGCGGCAGACGATCCGCCTCTACCGCCTGCGCCGCCGCTGAGCGCGGGCGCCGCGCGGACGGACGCCCGGACGGACGTCAGGCGAGCGGCAGCCGCACCACGAAGCGCGCGCCGCCGCCCGGCGCCTGCTCCACGCGCACGCGGCCGCGGCCCGCGCGCACGAGCGTGTGCACCACGCTGAGGCCGAGCCCCGTGCCGGTCGCGCCGTCGTCGTGCGACAGGCGCACGAACGGCTCCCAGATGCGCCGACGGTCGGCCACCGCCACGCCCGGACCTTCGTCGTCCACCGCCACGTCCACCGTGCCGGGCGCGTCGAACGCCGCGGTCACGCGCACGGTCTGCCCGGCCGGCCCGTACTTCAGCGCGTTGTCGACGAGGTTCTGCAGCACGTGCCGCAGCGCGCGCTCGTCGCCCAGCACGCGCACGTCGGGCGGCACGTCCACCGCGACGCGCGCGTCGCGCGACGCGGCGAAGGGGCGCGTCGCCTCCACCATCGCGGCCAGCGGATCGTCCAGCGCCACCGGCACGCGCGCGAGGTGCACGTCGTGGCGCTGCCCGCGCGCGTGCAGCAGCGCGTTGTCCACGAGATCGCCCAGCCGGCGCGCCACGCGGTCGATCACGCGCAGCCACCGGCCGGCCTGCTCGGGGGAGCGCGCGCGCTCGTTCAACAGCGACTCGCTGAAGAGGCGGATCTGCGTCAGCGGCGTGCGCAGCTCGTGCGAGATGGACGAGACGAACAGCTCGCGCGCCTGCGCCAGCTCCTGGCGCCGGCGCAGGCTGGCCACCGACGCGAGCGCGAGGATGCCCGCCAGCGCGAGGACGCCCCCGAGCATCGTCTGCGCCGAGCGCGACGCGCCCGTCTCCGGGAAGTACGCGCGCAGCTCGGGGTTCACCACCGCCTCCACCATCAGCGCGCCGAACAGCGACGGGTGCTCGCCGCGCAGCGGCGAGCGCGCGACCCACGCGTCGTGCCAGTTGGGCGAGGTGAAGAAGACGCGCTGCCGCCCCTCGTACTCGCGCAGCCGCACGGCGATGTACCGGTGGTTGAACGCGCGCGTGTCGTCCCGGCCGTTCGGCTCCCCCCACCGCGCGCGCGCCTCCACGCGCGCGACGTCCGCCTCGTCCAGCGGCGGCAGCAGCGGCACGTAGCGGAACACGACCGACGTCGCCGTGCCGATGCGCCGCTGCGCGTCCGCCACGAGCGCCACGAGCGCCACCGGCCGGCC
>CBHYLO010000644.1:0-2709 GCA_966128675.1 uncultured bacterium
GAGGGCGCCGCGACCGTCGGGCCCGCGGGCACGGCCGGCCGCGTCGTGCGGCGCGGCGCGCGCGCCGTGCTGCTGACCTCCGACGGGCGCCCCATCCAGGTGAACTCGCGCTGCACGTGCGAGCCCGCCGCGCGCGAGGCGCGCCCCGCGGTGCTGTTCGAGCACGTGCACCTGCGCCGCGACGGGACCATCCTCGACGTCCTCGCGGGCACCGCGTGCGGCGCCTGCCGCGCCGTCGTGCCCTGACGCCGCGATCGCGTCGGCGGTGCGCCGTCGGTCAGCGCTTCGCCGTGTGGCGCGCGGTGATGATCGACTTGATGCCGCCGCGCGTGTTGAAGTCGCCCACGACCTCCATCGACTTCGGCTCCACCGCCGCCGCGAGGTCGTCGAGGATGCGGTTCACCGCGCGCTCGTAGAAGATCCCGTCGTTGCGGAAGCTCCAGAGGTAGAGCTTGAGGCTCTTGAGCTCCACGCACTTCGCGCCCGGCACGTAGGTGATGCGGATGGTCGCGAAGTCCGGCGCCCCGCCCTCCAGCGCGTGCAGGTCCGTCGCGTCCCCCTCGATCCCGCCGAGCGGGCAGAGCGAGGTGAACTCGGGGCACTCCATCCAGACGTCGTAGTCGCGGTCCGGATAGGGGTTGGGGAAGGTCTCAAGGAGCTGCGGCTTAGGCATGATGGAGCGGAGGACGGAACGACGGAGAACGGAACGACGGAGGACGGAACGGCGTGAAACGGAACGGCGCCACACCGACTGCGCCGAAAGCTAACGGCGCCGGGAGGGCGAGGGACGCCACGATGCACCGACGGCGAGGCCCGCGCCCCCCGCGGCCTCGCCGTCCCCACGACCTCCCACCATCCGCTTCACCGTCTCACGCCTCGTCGTCCTCCGCCTCACCGTTCTCCGCCGTTCCGTCCTCCGCCCTACCGGTCCAGGGCTACCGTTCCCGCAGCTTCTGCGAGGTCTCCTCCAGCAGCCGCCGCTCCTCGCTCGTCAGGCTGTCCATCCCCTGCTGCGAGATCTTGTCGAGCACCAGGTCCAGCGCCGCCGCGCGCGTCGCCGTGGCGGGCGTGGGCAGCGGGCGCACCGGCGCGACGCGCGGCGCGGGCTGCGGCTTCGCCGTCACCGCCTTGCTCTTCTCCACCACCTCGTCGCTCTCGCTGCCGCGCTCGCGCGGGCGCGGGAACGACTTCGGCACGGGGCGCGGCGGCTCGTCGCCGACGTCCGGCGCCGCCGCCACGCGCTGCCGCACGCGGTCCATGCTCGGCGCGCTGGGGCGCAGGTACCAGAGCATCCCGAACGCGACGCCGCCCAGGTGCGCGAGGTACGCCACGCGGTCGCCCCCCTGCACCATCGACAGCGCGCCGAGGGCGAGGTTCACCGCGATCATCCCCCAGACCATGTGCTTCACCTTCATCGGCACGACGCCGAAGAAGAGCACCTCGTCGTCCGGCCAGCGGCGGCCGTAGGCGTACATCAGCCCGAAGATCGCGCCCGACGCGCCCACCAGCAGCCCGCTGCGGATCAGCAGCGCGTGCGCCACCAGCCCGCCCAGCCCGCACCACAGGTAGTAGCGCGCGAACGTCCCGGTGCCCCACTCGCGCTCCAGGCGCGGGCCGAACATCCACAGCGAGTACATGTTGAACGCCAGGTGCCAGAACCCGGCGTGCACGAACATGTACGTCCCCGCCGTCCACAGCCGGCTCGCCTCCAGGTCCTCGGGCGCGAAGCCGAGCGTCTGCGGGAGGTCCTGCTGGAGCGTGAGCTGGACGAAGAAGACCGCGACGTTGAGCGCGATCAGCCACAGCACCGCCGGCGTCAGCCGGAACGGCGCGGGTTCGTCGGGCGGGACGTAGGACATGGACACGGCCAGGGCACCGAGCGGCAGCGGCGGCGTAGCGACAGCAGAGCAGAGACCCCGACCGGAGACAGGGGTTCCGGGACGGGGAAGCTCCCCATCCTGCACTCCCGATGCCGCGTGTGCGGCCGCCCCGCGCGGGCGGGCTCCGTGGGGAGCCCATCGTGAAACGCGCGCGGCGGCGGGTGCGTTGGCGGTGTGTCGGCGGGTCCGGTCAGCCCCGCCCGGCCAGCTGCACGATGCGCTCGCACAGCTCCGGGAACAAGATCCCCGCCGCCGCCGCCGCCTGCGGGATCAGGCTGAGCGCGGTCATCCCCGGCAGCGTGTTCGCCTCCAAGCAGTAGACGTTGCCCAGCTCGTCCATGCGGAAGTCGATGCGCGCGCACCCCCGCAGCTTGAGCGCCCGGAACGCCCGCAGCGCCTGCTCCTCCAGCCGCGCCCGCGCCCCGTCCCCCAGCTCGGCCACCTTCTCCACGGCCATCCCCGGCGTGTACTTCGCCTCGTAGTCGTAGATCTCGTTCTTGGGGATGATCTCCAGCACCGGGAGCGCCTGCTCGCCCAGCACGCCCACCGTGAGCTCCCGCCCGGCGACGAACTGCTCCACCATCACCTCGTCGTCGTACCGGAACGCCAGGTCGAGCGCCGGCCCCAGCTGCGCCAGCTCCTTCACGACGGTCAGCCCCACGGTCGAGCCCTGCTTCGACGGCTTCACCACCACGGGCAGCCCCAGCCGGTGCTCGACCTCCTCCGCGAACCGCTCGCGCGAGCGCCGCGGCGCGCCGTTCCCGCCGGCGGTCTCCGCGGGCGTCGGCGCCATCAGCCAGTCCGCCGTCCCGACGTCCGCCGCGCGGAA
>CBHYLO010000645.1:0-2708 GCA_966128675.1 uncultured bacterium
GCCGCCCTCGCGTGGGGGTGCGCCGACCCCCCGCCCGTCGAGCGCTCGCTCCTCCCGCGCGCCGGCGCGTCGGCCGACGTCTCGGCCGCCGAGAGCCAGAGCCGCGTCGTCGTCGACGCGTCGGCGCCGATGGGCGACGTCATCCGCTTCGAGCGCGCGAGCACGCACTCGACGTCGAGCCCACTGCCCGGCGAGGCGACGCGCGACTACATGCGGCGGCTCGACCACGACGTCGTGCGCACCTGGATCCAGGTCCGCTACGTCTACAACAACGGGAACGTCGACTACAACTACCCGTACGAGTCGAGCGGCGTGGGCGCCGAGGACGCGCTGCGCTTCTACGCGTCGGCGGGGAAGCAGGTGCTCGTCGCGCTCAGCGCCTACAACCCGACCTCGCAGTGGAAGCTGCCGCAGGGCGAGGCGTTCGAGACGTTCCTGACGGAGACGCTCGTCCACTACAAGACGAAGTACCCGAACATCCGCTTCATCCAGGTCGGCAACGAGCCGGACGCCGGCGACGAGACGATGGCGACGTACTACCCGATGTACCAGCGCTACTACCGCGCCGTGAACGCGGCCAACGCGGCGATGGGGCTGGGCAACGGGGACCGCCTGCTGATCACCAACGGCGCGTTCACCAGCAACACGGTGAACATGCTGCAGTACGCCGACGGCTTCCTGGCCGCCTACGCCGCGGACCCGGACCCGGCGAAGCACCTCGACGTCTTCACCTTCCACGTCTACGGCGAGACCGACCGGCCGGCGCAGCTGGGCGACGTGCGCCAGCGCATCGACGCGGCGATGGCGAAGCACGGGCTGCCGTCGATCCCGACGTTCGTGACCGAGTACGGCGTGTTCGGCGGCTCGACGCGCCCGGTGCGCTTCACCGACGCGCAGCTGGTGACGCTGCAGCCGGCCGGCCAGCTCACCAAGGCGCTCTACCTCTACGAGAGCGGCGTCGACGCGGTGTTCAACTGGGCGATCCACCACGGGTCGCTGCCGATGAAGTCGCAGCTCGCGAACGTGCAGACGGCGACGCCCTACCCGTACGGCAACGCGCTGCTGCTCGCGCGCGAGCTCTCGGCCCGCAAGACGCGCGTGCGCGCCACGTCGAGCTACGTCAACGCGCTGGGCATCGGCACGCACGCGGTGGCGGCGATGAAGCCGGGCGACGGGATCGCGGTGCTGGTGTGGAACTACCACTGGCGCACCACGCCGACGCAGCCGTCGACGTTCAACGTCCACCTCAAGGGCATCCCGAAGTCGGCCGTCGGCGGCAACCGGATGCGGGCGACCGTCTACGTGATCGACTCGAGGACGAACAACGTCTACACGAACCCCGCGCAGACGTCGCTCGTCGCGACCAGCACGACCGAGATGGACTACGCCGAGACGCTCGACGTGCCGCTCGACCTCGAGCCGCACGCCGTCGCGCTCGTCCTGCTGACGCGGAAGTAGCGCCGGCCCGCGCTCAGCGCGCGAAGCAGTAGAACAGCCCGTCCCCGCCGGTCGCGCGCAGGTTCGCCTGGCTGCACCCGCGCGACGCGTGGGCGGAGTTCCACGAGGTCGGCCGCTCGCCGCCACCCTGGCGGTCGTGGTGGCCGACCTGCGCGCTTCCCGTCGAGTCGCTGCGCGTCCAGTTGCCGCAGGTGTGGTCGGCGGCGTCGGTGTAGGCGGTGCCGTCGGGCATCGAGCCGGTGAGGACGTCGTGGCGGTTCGGCGTGTCGCCGCGGCCGTTCACCGTGTCGCCGCGCTCGGTGAGCGATCCCGTCTTCCCCAGGCCGCTCGCCTCGGAGTGCAGCTCGGCCACGCTCGCGGCGACGCGCACGCCGCGCGCGTTGAACCACGGCCCCGCGCCGATGCGGTCGCGCGCGTTCACGGCCGCCTGCGCGGCCTGCGCGGCCGCGCTCAGGTACGCGTGCCACGTCTTCCCGCGCACGCCCGCGGCCTCCGCCAGCCGCGCGCAGTGCGCGTCGGCGCCCGCGAGCCCCCCGAGGTCGGCGCCGTCGCCCGGGCCGGCGCTCGTGAGGAAGAAGCTCATGGTCGTGTCGCGGCCGCGCGCGGCGACGCTGGTGCTCGTGCTGGCGGAGACGGTGGTCGCGTCGCCGGTGGTGCTGCGGCTGCTGGTGGCGCAGGCGCCCGCGCCGGCCAGCAGCGCGAGCGCGACGGTGAGCGGGGTCCGCATCGTGGCCTCCATGGGTGGTGGACGTGGAGCCGGGGCGCCGGCGAACATACCGCGCGGGCGCGTCACGCGCCGCCCGCCGCCCGCATGCGCGCGATGAGGTCGTCGCCGTCGACGTGCCGGGCGTCGCGCGGGGTGAGCCCCGTGAGGCCGGCGAAGTGGCGGCGCAGCGTGTCGGCGGAGCCGTAGCCGAAGCGCGCGGCGGCCGACGCGGCCGTCTCGCCGCCGCGCACCGCCGCCGCGACGCCGAGCACGCGCAGCACCTGCAGGAAGCGCAGCGGCGGCCGGAAGCCCGCGGCCGCGGCGTGGCGGACGAAGGTGCCGCGGCTCACGCCCGCGGCGCGCAGCAGCGCGTCGAGCGTGGGCCAGGCCGGCGCGCCGCCGCCGCCGCCGTCGCGCGCGTGCGGGGCGTCGTCGGCCAGCGCGAACGCGTGCCGCGCGAGCCCGACCAGCAGCGGGTCAAGCGGCCAGCCGGCCGCCAGCGCGCGCACCGTCGCCGCGTGGCCCAGCGCGCGCGTCGCCTCCG
>CBHYLO010000646.1:0-2702 GCA_966128675.1 uncultured bacterium
CGCAGCACGCGCAGGTCGGTCTGCTTCTGCGCCAGCTCCTTGAGCGACTCGCGCAGCGTCAGCGCGCCCGGGTCGTTGGCCACGATCGGGATGCTGAGCAGGGCCTCGATCGGCGTGCTGGTCGCGCTGACCTGCGCGGCCGCCCGGTCGAGCGCCGTGCGGTCGCGCTGCAGCGTCTGCAGCGCCAGGCGCTCCTGGAAGAAGTTGTCGAACACCGGGTCGCGCAGCTCGATGCCGTTCGCGCCCGGCTTGACCGCCATCCCCTCGGACGGGAGGGCGATCGTGTTGACGCGGAACTGCTGGAGCGAGAGCTCCGCGCCCTTGAGCCGCTGCTCCGCCTCGGCGCGCTGGGCGCTGAGGATCTTCACGAACTGCGACAGGCGGGCGGTCTTGAGGTCGGCGGCGATCCGCACGAACTGGTCGCCCCACGCGTTCAGCGTCTCGGCCGGCTTCTGCTGCGGGGTGCCGCTGAGGCGCAGCGAGATCAGGTTCGAGCCCTGGAGCAGCGTCACGTTCAGGCGCTTCAGGATGTCGACCGAGGTCTCACGGGGCGTGCGGACGCGGAACTCGATGGACCGGTCGCTGCCGAGGAGCGCCTTCGAGGGGCGCCAGAAGAAGCCCGCGGTGCGCCCGATGGAGTCGCTGACGAGGCCGGTCTCGTTGATCACGCCGATCTTGTCGCGCAGCGAGTAGCGCGAGCCGGTGACCTCGAGCGTGTACTCGCCGGGCACGTAGCGCTGGCGGTTGAGCTGGAAGCCGCGGAAGACGACGGTATCGGCGGCCTTGTCCGGCTCCAGGTACAGCGCCAGCTGCATGACCACCGAGTCGGCGATCGAGTACGACTTCAGGAGGTCCTGCCAGCCCTGCGCGTCCAGGAGGGCGTCGTCGCGCAGCGGGCCGCGCGCCTGGTTGGCCGCCTGCACGCTGGTGAGCAGCACCGTCGACTGGACGTCGTACTCGGGGTCGATGAGGCGGGTCGCCAGGACGCCGCCCCCCGTGCCGAGGATCAGGAAGGCCAGGACGAGCCACTTGAAGCGGTTGAGCGCCGAGAGGACGCGCCCGAGCTCGCCGCCGCCCGACTGGTCGCCCTCGCCCGCGTCACCCCGGTACGCGACCGGGGCCGAAGGGGGGGCATAGGGCTCGAGCGCCGAGCCGTGGCCGGACGGGAGGGCCGGCGGGAGCGATGCGGACATGGATGACGACGCGTGGAGGATCCGGAAGCGCGAGCGGGGAGGTACCCGCGGGAACTGGCGGCGGTTGCACCCCGCGCGCGGCGCGCCCGGTCGTGAGGCGGGCGGGGGGGACGCGTGCGGGAGGCGATCCTAAGGTATCGGCAGCGGGGACGCACTACCGCACCCGGTGTTCCGGGGCGGCGGCTCAAGTTTCCGTGTGGCGCGGTCGACACAACTCTGTGCGATCCATGCCACACCCGGGCTCGGCCTTCTATGTTTACGTCCCCAGGCCGTCGCTGTCGAGCGCGAGTTCCGGGTCCCCCCTCCGAAAATCCCGCCGCGCCATGACCGACCCCGCCGACCGTGCGGACGACCCGGACCGCAAGCAGCAGCTGCGCATCCTGATCGTCGACGACGACCGCACCCTACGCGAGGGCTGCGCCAACGTGCTCCAGCTCGATGGGCATCAGGTCGTGACGTTCGCCCGCGGCGAGGACGCGATCGAGGCCGCCCAGCGTCAGCACTTCGACATCGCGCTGGTCGACCTCTACATGACGCCCGTCAGCGGCATGGACGTCCTGCGCGCGATCGGCTCGGCCGACCGCGACACGCTGGTCGTCGTGATGACGGGCAACCCGACGGTCGCCTCCAGCCTGGAGGCGCTGCGTGCCGGCGCCTGGGACTACCTGCCCAAGCCCTTCTCCGCCTCGCACCTCCAGGTGCTGGTGGGCCGGGCGGCGCACGCGGCGCGGGCCGGCAGCCCGTCCGTGACCGTGCGCGAGACACGCTCGCTCCACTCCTCGCCCGCCGCCGCGGCCCCCGCCGCCGCCGCGGTCGCCGAGGAGGACGACGTCCTGATCGGCGAGTCGCCGGCGTTCCGCCAGGCGATCGCGATGGCCAAGCGCGTGGCCGCGACCGACGCCTCGGTCATGATCTTCGGCGAGAGCGGCACCGGCAAGGAGCTCATCGCCCAGTACATCCACCGCCACAGCCGCCGCACCAACCGCAAGCTGGTGCCGGTGAACTGCGCCGCGATCCCGGGCGCGCTGCTGGAGAGCGAGATGTTCGGCCACAAGAAGGGGAGCTTCACCGGCGCGGATCGCGACAAGCCGGGGCTCCTGGAGATGGCCAACGGCGGCACCTTCTTCCTGGACGAGCTGGGCGAGATGCCCATGCCGCTGCAGGCCAAGCTGCTGCGCGTGCTGCAGGACGGCGTGGTGCGCCGCGTCGGCAGCGAGAAGCAGGACGCGGTCGTGGACGTGCGCTTCGTCTCCGCCACCAACCGCGACCCGCGCGAGGCGGTGCAGAACGGGCTGCTGCGCGAGGACCTCTTCTATCGCCTCTGCGTCGTCCCCATCCGGCTGCCGGCGCTGCGCCAGCGGCCCGAGGACATCGCGCTCCTGGCCCGCCACTTCCTGCAGCGCTTCTGGACGCGGCACCGCAAGGCGGGCACGCCGCTGCCGGTGCTGACGGACGAGAGCATCGCCTTCCTGCAGACGCGTCCCTGGAAGGGGAACGTGCGCGAGCTGC
>CBHYLO010000647.1:0-2700 GCA_966128675.1 uncultured bacterium
CGCCCGCGATCGAGGGAGCGGCTGGCGAGCGCATGATGGATACGCGGGGGAGGACGGCGCGCCGACGTTGCCGGCGCGGCCGCCGCGCGCCACCGTGGCGCGCCGCCGACAAAGATGCAGCACGCGCGGCCCGAACCGCGAGAGCCAGCGACGCCACGGCCCATGTCCGCGCCTCCCGATCCCCGCGCCGCCGGCGCGATGCCCTACGGCCTCGCGATGCAGCTGCAGGCCTACGATCCCGCGCGCGCGGCCGAGCCGCTGCTGCCGGTGGCGCCGGAGGAGTGGGAGCGCCGCGCGCGCGAGACGCTGGCGGACGGGCCGTTCGGCTACGTCGCCGGCGGCGCGGGCGCGGAGGACACGGTGCGCGCCAACCGCGCGGCGTTCGCGCGCCGCGCCCTCGTCCCGCGCATGCTGCGCGACGTCGCGCGCCGCGACCTCGGCGTCGACCTCCTCGGGCATCGTCTCCCGGCCCCTGTCGTGCTCGCGCCCATCGGCGTGCTCGGCATCCTGCACGCGGAGGGCGAGCTCGCGCCCGCGCGCGCCGCCGCCGCGGAGAGCGTGCCGTTCGTGCTCAGCACGGTCAGCTCGGTGACGATGGAGCAGGTCGCGGCCGCGATGGACGGCGTGCGCGCGGGCGCGCCGCGCTGGTTCCAACTCTATCCCGCGCGCAGCCGCGACGTGATGGCGAGCCTCGTCGCGCGCGCCGAGCGATCCGGCTACACGGCCGTCGTCGTCACGCTCGACACGACGATGCTCGGCTGGCGCGAGACGGACCTGCGGAACCGCTACCTGCCCTTCCTCCAGGGGCAGGGGCTCGCGAACTACCTGAGCGATCCGGCGTTCCGCGCGCTGCTCCCCGCGCCGCCGGAGCAGGATCCGCGCGCCGCGGTGCAGGCCTTCCTCGGCACGTACGTGCATCCGGGCTTCTCGTGGGACGACCTCGCGTTCGTGCGCGCGAGCACGCGGCTGCCGCTGCTGCTGAAGGGGATCGTGCACCCCGACGACGCGCGGCGCGCGCTGGACGCGGGCGCGGACGGCGTGATCGTCAGCAACCACGGCGGCCGGCAGGTGGACGGCGCGATCGGCGCGCTCGACGCGCTGCCGGCGGTCGTGGAGGCGGTGGCGGGACGCGCGCCGGTGCTCATGGACTCCGGCATCCGCCGCGGCGCCGACGTGCTGAAGGCGCTCGCGTTGGGAGCGCGCGCGGTGGGGTTCGGGCGGCCGTACGCGTACGCGCTGGCCGTCGCCGGCGAGGCGGGCGTGCGGCATGCGCTGCGGTGCCTGCTGGCGGACCTCGATCTCGCGCTGGGATTGTGCGGGCAGGCGTCCGTCGCGGACGTGGACGCGACGCTGCTGGCCTGAGCGGCAGCGACTGCGACTGCATGGCAGGGAAGAAACCTGAAGAGGTCGGATGAGAGCGGATGGCTCCGCGTGGGCGCGACGTGCCTCGCCGCGACGCGGAGCCATCCGCCGTTGTCCGCCGTTCTCAGAGTGCTTCCTTGCCGATCAATCCCGGCAATCCTGATGATCCTGTCCGACGCGGTTCGCCGTAGCGTCCGGCGCGCCGAGTAGATTGCGGTCGCGCGTCGTCCCTCCATCAGTCGCCACTCCATGTCGATGTCGTCGCTCCGCCCCCTCGTCGCGCTCGCGACGCTCGGCACGCTCGCCGCCTGTCGCCGCGCGCCCGAGCCGGCCGTCGCATCGGGCCCGTTCTGGAGCGCGCAGCCGTCGGCCACCGCGGCCGCGCGCGGCGCGTCGCTGCGCGGCGTGCGCGCGGTGAGCGAGCAGGTCGCCTGGGCCAGCGGCAGCCGCGGCACGGTGCTCCGCACGACCGACGGCGGCGCGACGTGGGCGCGCCACGCGGTGCCCGGCGCCGACTCGCTCGACTTCCGCTCCGTGTGGGCGTTCGACTCGCTCGCCGCCGTCGTCGCCAGCGCCGGCGACGCGGCCGAGGGGCAGGCGCGCGTGTACCGCACCGCCGACGGCGGGCGCACGTGGACGCTCGCGCACCGCGACTCGACGAAGGGGATCTTCTACGACGCGATCGCGTTCTGGGACGCGCAGCGCGGCCTGATCCTCAGCGATCCGGTGGACGGCCGCTTCGTGACGCTCGTGACCGACGACGGGGGCCGCAGCTGGCGCCACACGCCGCGCGACGGGATGCCCGACGCGCGCGCGGGCGAGGCGGCCTTCGCGGCCGGCAACGCGGCGCTCGCGGTCGCGGGGCGCACGCACGCGTGGTTCGCGACCGGCGGCCCGCGCGGCGCGCGCGTCTACCGCACCGAGACCGGCGGCGCGCGCTGGGACGCCACGCCCGCGCCCGTGCAGCCCGCGAGCGCCAGCGCCGGCCTGTTCGCCGTCGCCTTCCGCGCGCCCGACGTCGGCGTGGCCACCGGCGGCGACTACGGCGCCGCGCGCACGGGCACGCGCCAGTTCGCGCGCACCACCGACGGCGGCCGCACCTGGATGCCGGCCGACCTCGCGAGCGCCGCGCCCGGCTACTGGTCCGGCCTCGCCTACGTGCCCGGCACACGCTCGGCGACGCTGGTCGCGGTCGGCCTCGCGGGCACCGCGCTGTCGCGCGACGACGGGCGGACGTGGGGCGTCGTCGACACGGTGGGGCTGCACGGGGTGAGCGTGGCATCGTCGCGCGCGGCGTGGGCGGTCGGACCGCGAGGCCTCGTGCTCCGGGCGACGGCG
>CBHYLO010000648.1:0-2686 GCA_966128675.1 uncultured bacterium
GAGCATCGCCCGAGGCGGGCGCGCCGCAGCCGGCGACGGCGCCGCCCGCGGGCACGGTGCGCGGGCAGCTGCGCGCGCTGCCGGTGCGCGGCGCCATCACGTTCCTCCAGCCCACGTACGACCAATCGCGCGACGCGCCCACGCTCGCCGCGGTGGCGCTCGCGAACGCCGACAGCGTGCGAGCCGGGCGCACGCTGGGCGGCGTCCTCGGCGGCGTCGTGATCGCGGGCGACACCACGGCGGGGACGGACCGGCTGGGGCGCGCGCGCGGCCTCTACGACGTGATGCGCCAGGCGCTCCAGCGCGGCGACTGGGCGCGCTTCGGCGCCGCGCTCGACTCGCTCGGCGCCGCGGTCGGCGCGCGGCCGCGGTAGGCCGCCGGACGCCGCGGGAGGCCCGCGTCTGGCTTGCCCGCCGGCCCGCCGGCCGGGTAGCTTGCCCGCTTCCTGACGCCCACGCCCGGCGTCTCGGACCCCGCTGCGGTGATCGCGCGGGCCGAGCGCGAGGCGCGGGCGTTCGGGACGCGCACCGCGCGACAACTCACCTTTCGGAGATCCCAGTGAACATCCACGAGTACCAGGCGAAGGACGTGCTTCGCCGCTACGGCGTGCCCATCCCGCCCGGCGAGGTCGCGACGACGCCGGAGCAGGCCGAGGCCATCGCGAAGCGCGTCGGCAAGCCGGTCATGGTGAAGGCGCAGGTGCACGTCGGCGGGCGCGGCAAGGCCGGCGGCGTGAAGTACTGCCCGACGCCCGAGGCCGCGCGCGAGAAGGCGCAGGCGATCCTCGGCATGGACATCAAGGGGCTGACCGTCGAGAAGGTGCTCGTCACCGAGGCCGCCGACATCGGCACCGAGGCGTACGTCGGCATCATCGTGGATCGCGCGACCAAGAAGGCCGTCTTCATGGTCAGCGCCGCGGGCGGCATCGACATCGAGGAGGTCGCCGCGACGACGCCGGAGAAGATCAAGTACTTCCCGGTCGACCCGCGCTACGGCCTGCTCCCGTTCGAGGCGCAGGAGCTGGGCTTCTTCCTGTATCAGGACGCGAAGCAGGCGCGCGCCGCGGCCAAGATCATGGCGCAGCTCTACAAGGCGTTCGTCGAGAACGGCTGCTCGCTCGCCGAGATCAACCCGCTGGTGGTGACGCCGCAGGGTGAGGTGATCGCCGTCGACGCGAAGATGGTGATCGACGACAACGAGCTGGAGCGCCGCGCGGATCTCGAGGAGCTGCGCGACGAGAGCTCCGAGGCGCCGAGCGAGGTGGACGCGCGCAACGCGAACCTCACGTTCATCAAGCTCGATGGCAACGTCGGCTGCATCGTGAACGGCGCCGGCCTCGCGATGGCGACGATGGACCTCGTGAAGTACTACGGCGGCGAGCCGGCGAACTTCCTCGACATCGGCGGCTCGTCGAACCCCGAGAAGGTCGTCAACGCGCTCCGCATCATCACCGCCGATCCGAACGTCAAGGCGATCCTGTTCAACATCTTCGGCGGCATCACGCGCACCGACGACGTGGCCAACGGGATCGTGACGGCGACCAAGCAGAACCCGCTCAAGGTGCCCATCGTGATCCGCCTCACCGGCACGAACGAGGAGATCGCGGTGAAGATCCTCTCGGACAACGGCTTCACCGCGCTGACCGACATGGACGAGGCGGTCAAGAAGGCCGTCCAGCTCGCGACGGAGGGCGGCAAGTGAGCGTCTTCATCGACAAGGACACGCGCCTCATCGTGCAGGGCATCACGGGCCGCGACGGCTCGTTCCACGCCAAGCAGATGATGGAGTACGGCACGCAGGTCGTCGCCGGCGTGACGCCCGGGAAGGGCGGGCAGAAGTTCGAGGGCTCGGTGCCCGTGTTCAACACCGTCGAGCAGGCGGTGAAGGAGACCGGCGCCAACACGTCCGTCATCTACGTGCCGCCGCCGTTCGCGGCCGACGCGATGATGGAGGCCGCGGCCGCCGGCGTGAAGTTCGTCGTCTGCATCACCGAGGGCGTGCCGGTCATCGACATGCTCAAGGTGCGGCCGTACGTGATCGAGCAGGGCGCGCGGCTCCTCGGCCCGAACTGCCCGGGCGCGATCACGCCGGGCCAGGCGAAGGTCGGCATCATCCCGGGCCGCATCTGCACGCCGGGCAACGTCGGCGTCGTGAGCCGCTCGGGCACGCTGACGTACGAGGTCGTGAACCACCTCACGAAGGCGGGCCTCGGCCAGAGCACGTGCGTCGGCATCGGCGGCGACCCGATCAACGGCACGGGCTTCATCGACGTGCTGCAGGCGTTCGAGAACGACCCCGACACGAAGGTCGTCGCGATGATGGGCGAGATCGGCGGCACGGACGAGCAGGACGCCGCCGCGTTCATCAAGGAGAAGATGACCAAGCCGGTCGTCGGCTTCATCGCCGGCCAGACCGCGCCGCCGGGCCGCCGCATGGGCCACGCGGGCGCGATCATCTCCGGCTCCTCGGGCACCGCGGCCGAGAAGATCGACGCGTTCAAGGCGGCCGGCATGGGCGTCGCGCAGCGTCCGATCGATTTCGTGGAGCTCGTCCGCGAACGTCTGAACTGATCTCTCCAGGAGCTGCGGACGGGGGGGAGGGGGGGGGGTAACCCCCAGCACCCCGGCCCCCGGGGCGGGGCGGGGCTGGAGAACGACAGAGAACCCCCCCACCCCCCCCGGCGGA
>CBHYLO010000649.1:0-2683 GCA_966128675.1 uncultured bacterium
ACATGATCGTCGAGACGCTGCAGGGCTGGATCGACGAAGACCGCAAGCACACCGCGCTGAAGGCGCTGCAGGGCATGGTGTGGGACGCCGGCTATCGCAACGCCGATTTCACCGCCCCGCTGTATGCGGACGTCGCACCGGCGCTGCGTGCATGGCGCGACGGCGACGCGCTCGCGGTGGACGCGGCGGTGGCGATCGTCACGCCCGTCATGGGCGCGCACGAGGTCGAGGCGACGCTCGGCGTGTCGCTGCTGCGCGCGGGCTTCGCGCCGCGGCGCGCGTCGTTCGCGGGCGAGGCGCACGGCCGCCTGGAGCTGCGCCGCGTCGACGGCGAGCTGGCGACGCTCGACCTCGCGAACCTGACGCTGGAGCTGCGGCGGCTCGCGCTCGACGTGCGCTGGACGTCCGCCACGGGCGTGCGCGCCGCGCTCGACGCGGAGGAGCTGGCGCTGCTGGTGCGCGGCCTGTCGCCGATCGACGCGGCGCTGGCGCGGCTCGACGTGCCGCTGCCGACGTTCGACGCGAGCGGCACCCTCGTGCTGCCGTCCGTCGCGAGCGTGTGGGACGCCGCGCAGGATGCGCTCGCCGCGCTCGCGTCGCAGCTGCGCGTCCCGCCGCTCGACGTCGCGCTGTCGCTGCTCGGCTGGACGGGCACCGGACCGCGGCCGCGGCTGCGGCTCGCGGCGCTCGTCGGCGCCGATCCCGCGTTCCCCGACGTCGGCGTCGCGATCCGCGCGTGGCTCGGCGACCTCGCGCTCGACTGCGCGCGGCTCGAAGCCGCGCTCGGTCCGGTGGCCGCGCTGCTCAGTGGCTTCACGCGCGCGCGCCCGCTCGGCAGCGGCAGCGCGCGCGCGCCGTACCGCTGCCCCATCGCGGGCAGCCGCCGCGCGCCCGCGCTCGTCGCGTGGCTGGAGCCCGGCTGCCCACCGACCGCGGACGATCTCGTCTCCGCGTTCAACGCGATGCACGCCAGCGAGCCGCCCGCGCCCGCGGTGCTGGTGGCCGAGCTGCGCGAGGCGATCGACACGCTGCCGGACGTGGCCGACCTGCTGGTGGGCCGCGACGCGCTGCCCGACGGGCTGACGCAGCTCCTCGCGCGCTGGACCAACACCGACGGCATCGTCGCCGCGCCGACGGCGCTGCCCGCGGGCGTGCGGGTCGTCGAGCTGCCCGGCTACGGCTACGACGAGCTGGTGGCGATGGGCAGCGTCGGCGCGCTGCTGGGCGACGTGCTCGATCCGCTGCCCGCGGCCGTGGTGCACGTGGGCTGCGAGGCGACGTGGAGCACCGAGCGTCCCGCGGGGCGCGCGTTCGACGCGACCGGCGCGACGGTGACCGGCGCGCTGCCGGCGACCGGCACGGGCGAGTGGTTCGTGCGGCTGCCGCTGCCCGCGGACGCCGCGACGCTGCGCCCGGATCGCGGCGCGGTGGGCGAGCAGGCCGCGCGCCTCGCGCAGCTGCTGGCCGCGCGCACGGCGCCGATCGTCGTCGTCGCGTACGGCGCGGCGGGTGCGGCCGCGGTGCGCGCGGCGAGCACGGTCGCGGCGGTCAGCGACGTCGTCACCGTCGGCACGCCGTGGGCGGGGCTGGCGATGGACGCGCTGCGCACCGGCGCCGGCGGCGACGCGCTGCGCTTCCTGGAGCGGATGCTGCGCCCAGACGCGCCCGCGTGGCCCGACGAGCTGCTGGCGCACGAGGCGACGCCGCTGCGCGTGATGCGCGGGCTGGTGACGCGCGCGCGCGCGCTGGTCGCCGCGAGCGATCCGCTGCCGTCGGCCGGGAGCGAGACGGTGCGTGCGGGGCTGAACGTGCACGCGGCGTTCGGCACGCTCGACGCCGACACGCTGGCGATGGGGCTCGCGGCGGTGTTCGCCGACGGGCTCGCGGCGCGACTGGAAGCCGCGCAGGCCGCGGCCGGTCCCGAGCTGCCGCACGTCGCGCTGCACGTCGGCGCCGACGTGCCGGTGCTCGACCTCGACCTCGGTGGATTGCTGGTGGGCGCGGGCGTGCGGCTGGAGCTGGCGTCGCTCGCGCGTCCCGGCGCCGGCCCGGGGCTCGACGTCGCGGGCGTGCGCGGCCTCGGCGTCGAGCTGCACCTGGGCGTCCACGACGGCTGGCTGGTGGGCGGGCCGGGCGCGCTGCAGCGCGACGCCGAGGTGCGGTGGATGTCGGCGCGCGTGCGCCTGCCGCTCGACGGGCGGCCCGCGGGCAGCGACGACGTGGAGCTGGTGCTGCACGAGGCGCGCGCGTTCGGCGCGTTCCGCGAGCGCTGGGTCGTGCGCGCGGACGGCGACGGCGTGCTCGCCACGCCGCCGCTGCCGGAGGTGCGCGTCATCCTCTCGGCCGTCGTCGCGCGGCTGCGCGCCGCGTCGCCCGCGCTCGGGCAGCTGCTGGAGATCGTCGGCGTCGCGCGCGACGGCGGGCTCGATCCGGCGGGGCTCGACCGCCTGCTGTACGACGCGCGGGAGACCGCGCGGACGGCGATGGCGCAGGCCGAGGCGCTGGCGACGTCGCTGCGCGCGCTGGTCGCGGGCGCGACGGGCAGCGGCTCGTCGGTCGGCTGGACGCTGGACGCGGGCGTGCCGGGCGGCAGCGGGAGCGCGACGCTGGAGCTCGACCTCGCGACGCGCACCGCGAGCATCGCGGCGACGCGCGACGGCGGCGGCGTGCCGCCGCTCGCGAT
>CBHYLO010000650.1:0-2641 GCA_966128675.1 uncultured bacterium
CGCCGCGCTCGAAGCGCTGGCCGAAGCGTCCGAGGCACGCGGCGACCTCGCCGCGGCGGAGCGCTGGTGGCGTCAGCTCGCGAAGCGCGATCCGTACAACGGGCGCGTGGCGCTGCGCCTGATGCGTGCGCTGGGCGCCGCGGGCGACCGTGCCGGCGCGCTGCGACACGCGCGCTCCCACGCCACGCTGCTGCGGACGGAGTTCGAGGCGGAGCCGGATGCCGAGGTGACGGCGTTCGCGGAGCGGCTGCGCGTGGAGCCGCACGTCCCGTCGGCTGCGGCACCCGACGCTGCCCGCTCCGTCGCCCCCTCCGCGTTCGGTGCGACGGCGCCCGCGCTGTCTGCAGCGCCGCCGCCGGCGCCGCCGGTCGCGGCCGCGCCGCACGGCGCGCGAGCGGGGCGCGGAGCGGTGGCCGCAGCCATCGCGGCCGTGCTGGCGCTCGCCGCCGCGATCGGTGCAGGTGGCGCCATCGCCGGGAGCGTCGGGTCGCCGCCTCCGTCGACGCGCCTCTCTCCCGTGGCGATCGCCGTCCTCCCCTTCGCCTATCGGGGCAGCCCACGGTTCGGCTATCTGGGGGAGGGGATGGTGGACCTGCTCGCTCCGAAGCTGGACGGCGCCGCTGGCTATCGAAGCGTCGATCCGCGCGTGATCCTCCGCGTCGCCGACCGGGACACGGGGGCCTGGGATCCGCGCCGTGCGCGCCGCATGGCAGAGCGCGTGGGCGCCGGCCTGTTCGTGCTGGGCAGCGTGGTCGAGGCGGGCGGCCGGCTCCAGGTCAGCGCCACGGTCTACGACGAGCAGGCGACGGCACGTGGCTCGATGGAGACGACTGCCGGCAGCGAGGCCGAGATCTTCGACGCGGCCGACCGCATGGCGCGCCGCATCCTCACCATGGTCCAGGACGCGCCGCTGGAGCTGGCGCGAACCGCGGACCAGACGACCGCGTCACTCACCGCGCTCAAGGCCTACCTCGAGGGCGAGCGTGACCTGCGGGCGGATCGGCCGATGCGCGCGATGGAGGCCTTCGAGCGCGCGGTGCGGATCGATACCGCGTTCGCCATCGCGCACTACCGACTGGGGAGCCTGACGCCCGACGGCCCGCTCGCGCGCGAGCGACTCGCCCGCGCGCTGCGCCAGGGCGACCGGCTCGGCGAGCGTCACCGTCGGCTCGCGCTGGCGATGGACGACGTCCTCCGCGGCCACCACGCGGCCGCCGAGCAGCGCTATCGCCAGATCCTCGCCGCGCATCCCGACGATGCCGAGGCGTGGGCGAATCTCGGCTGGCTGCACCTGACCAAGGGGTACCTGCTCGGCGGCGCGTGGGTGGACGCGCGAGAGCCGTTCGAGCGGCTGCAGCGCCTCGACCCGAGGAACGCCGGCGGCGTCTGGGGGCTCGCCGTCGTCGCCGCGAGGGAGCGGAGACAGCCAGCGCTCGACTCGCTGACGGACATCTATGTCCGGCTCGATCCGACTTCGTACTTCGCGGCGAACGTTCGTGCGATGCGTGCCGTCGTCGTGCGCGACACGGCGGGGCTGGAGCGCTTCGTGTCCGACGTGCGGAGGCGTCCCGACTCGTTCGCCGTGCTCGGCGCCGGGGTCGTCACATGGGCGACCGGCGACCTCGCGGTCGGGCGGCGCCTGTGGCGCCTGATCGCGGAGCCCTCACGCGCGCCGGACGGGCGCGCGCTGGCGCGCGTGACGCTGGCGAAGATCGAGCTCACGAACGGACGGTGGCGCGCCGCGGGGGCCGAGCTCGATGACGCCGCGGCCGTGGACGCCGCGGCGGCCCTCGAGCATCGCGCCGTCCTCGCGCTGACACGGTTCCTCCGGCCCACGGCGTCGGAGCTGCGGGCGCTCCGGGACTCCCTGCAGCGTCGGGTGCCTGCGGCGGTGGCGCGCGACGGGGGCGACGGTGCCGTCGCACGCGACGTTCGCGAGTCCGTCAGGCTCTACCTTCTTGGCGCCATCAGCGTCCGCCTGGGTGACGAAGAGGGGGCGATGCGCCATGCCCTGGCGCTCGAGCGGGTGGACCGCGGATCACGCACTGATTCCTTCGCGGCCGATCGGGCGCGAATGCTGCGCGCCGACCTTGCCTGGCATCGTGGTCGGCCGCAGGAGGCCCTCTCGTGGCTGCAGGGCGCGCAGCTCTGGAGCGCGGAATCCGCCGCGGGGGAGGAAGCGGGCTCGCCGTTCTTCCTCGCGACTCACCTCCACGAGCGGTTCGCGCGGGCCGAGCTCCTCCACGCGCTCGGTCGCGACGACGAGGCGCTGCCGTGGTATCGAGCGCTCACGTACGACCTCGTCTACAATGGCCCGGCGCACCTGCGGATGGCCGAGATTCAGGAGCGGCGCGGCGCGCGTGCGCAGGCGGCCGAGCACTATCGACGCTTCGTCGAATTGTGGGCGGAGTGCGACCCCGAGCTGCGGCCGCTGGTCGACGGCGCTCGGCGGCGCCTCGCACGGCTCGCGCACGCGCCGCTGTGAGGGACGGCGACCCGACCGTGTCCCATGATGCGCGAAGGCGCCGCCCCGCGGTGTGTCGGGCGGGGCCGCGCGCGCGATCGGGGGGGCCTCCCAACGGGGGGTGGGCGCGACGCCCACCCCCCCGTGCCCGCGACCACTCGCTACGTCTACCGCAAC
>CBHYLO010000651.1:0-2640 GCA_966128675.1 uncultured bacterium
CGCCGCGGGGCCCTCGCCGAGCGCGGCCTGCGGGAGCGCGTTGAGCGGCGCGTCGAGGGTGCTGCCGCGCGACCCGCCGAAGTTGCGGCCGGCGGCCATGGCGGCGACGGCCAGCAGGGCGACGAAGGCGACGCCCCAGGGGAGCACGCTGGCGGCGCCGGCCGCGGCGCTGCGCGACGCGCCGGCGGTGGTGGGCGCGCTGCCGGCGGCGAGGCCGCAGCGGTGGCAGAACTTGGCGCCGGGGCTCAGCGGCGCGCCGCAGCCGGCGCAGACGCTGGCGTCGCGCGGGGCGCCGCAGGTCGAGCAGAACCGCCCGGTGCCCGCGGCGCCGCACGCCGGGCAGGGGACGGAGGTGGTGGCTGGAGCAGACATGGCTCCAAACCTAACGGCCTCCGGCCGAGGAGGACGGAACGGCGGAGGACGGTGAAGCGGAAGACGGAAGGGCGTGAGACGGTGGGGCGGACCCTCCGGCTTCGAGCGTCGAGCCCGAAAAGTCCGCCCCACCGTGTCACGCCCCATCGTCGTCCGCCGTTCCGTCCTCCGCCGTTCCGTCTCCCGCGGTTCAGGCGGGCTTCGAGATCTCCTCGATCGTCTGCTCCGCCTTCCGGTCGTTCCGCGCCTGCAGGACGACGTCGGCCTGCGACACGATGCCGACCACCATCCCGCGGTCGTCGACGATCGGGACGCGGCGGACCTGCTCGCGGGCCATCAGGTCCATCACGTCCTTCACGTTGTCGTCGGGCTTCGCCGTCTTCACGCCGCTCGACATCGCGTCGCGCACGCTCGCCGACGTCTTCCCCTCGGCCACCACGCGCAGCGCCAGGTCGCGATCGGTGACGACGCCGACCAGGATGCGCGACTGCTGGTTCTCGACGACCGGGAGCACGCCCGTGTCCTCGCTCTGCATCAGGCGCGCGGCCTCCTGCACCGGGGTCTCCGGCGTGACCACGCGCGGGTCCTTCGTCATGATGTCCTGGGCTCTCATCGTCTGCTCCTCGGTTGTGTGGGGGCGGGCCAGCCGGTGGGAGGGGGCAATCGACGTGCCGGGGGGCGGGCCCCGCCCGCCGCCGGGTGAGCGCCCCGTGTGACCGGTTCGCTCCCCCGTCTGGCTCACCTCATCTCCGCCACCCACCCAGCGGCCGTTTTCGTCCGGAGACGGGGCCGGCCGGCGCCCGTGCGCGCGGCTGCCGCACGGATGGTGCCCGCACGTGCCGCGGCGGCCGAACGCCCGCCTGGCGCCCCGCCATTCCACCCCGCCGGCCGCCGCTGCATCGTTCTCCGCCGTATCGTTCGCCGCCGTTGCGACCTCCGCGGTTCCGTCCTCCGCCGTTCCGTCCTCCGTCCCATCGTGTCTCTCGCCACTCCCCAGGATGTGCTGGCGCTCGCGCGCGCCGAGCACGTGCGTTTCCTGCGCCTGCAGTTCACCGACATCCTCGGCGTCAACAAGAACGTCGAGGTGCCGGCGTCGCAGTTCGCCAAGGCGCTGGCCGGCGACATCATGTTCGACGGCAGCGCGATCGAGGGGTTCGTGCGCACCGAGGAGAGCGACATGCTCCTCCAGCCCGACCTCGCGACCTTCCGCGTGCTCCCGTGGGGTGATCCCGACGCCCGCGTGGCGCGCGTGATCTGCGACATCACGATGCCCGACGGGACGCCGTTCGCCGGCGATCCGCGCGCGGTGCTCAAGCGCCAGATCGCGCGCGCGGCCGCGTCGGGCTACACGATGATGGCCGGCATGGAGGCGGAGTTCTTCCTCTTCCGCCCCGCGCCCGACGGCCGCGCCACGACGCAGACGCACGACGTCGGCGGCTACTTCGACCTCGCGCCCGTGGACCTCGGCGAGGACGCGCGGCGCGCGATGGTCGACCTGCTGCAGCGCATGGGCTTCGAGATCGAGGCCGCGCACCACGAGGTCGCGCACGGCCAGCACGAGATCGACTTCCGCTACGCCGACGCGCTCACCACCGCCGACAACCTCGCGACCTTCCGCTGGGTCGTGAAGCACGTCGCGCGGCAGTTCGGGCTCGTCGCGTCGTTCATGCCGAAGCCGATCTTCGGGCAGAACGGGAGCGGGATGCACACGCACCAGTCGCTCTTCCGCGACGGCCAGAACGCCTTCCTCGACGAGGCGGCGGAGTGGCGCCTGTCGCGCACCGCGCTGCACTACATCGGCGGGCTGCTGCGCCACGGCCGCGGGCTGTGCGCCGTCACCAACCCGCTGGTGAACAGCTACAAGCGGCTGGTGCCCGGCTACGAGGCGCCGGTGAACGTCGCGTGGAGCATGCGCAACCGCAGCCCGATGGTCCGCGTCCCCGACCGGCGCGGCGCGGGCACGCGCGTCGAGCTGCGGCTGCCGGATCCGGCGGCCAACCCGTACCTCGCGCTGGCCGTGATGCTGGCCGCGGGGATGGACGGCATCGAGACGCAGGCCGACTGGCGCGAGCCCGTCAACCAGAACATCTGGGAGATGAGCTACCGCGAGCGCCGCCGCCTGCGCATCGACGACCTGCCACAGGACCTCAACGAGGCGTGCGACGAGCTGGAGAAGGACGACGTCATCCAGGCCGCGCTCGGCGAGCATGTGGCGACGCACTACCTCGCCGCCAAGCGGCAGGAGTGGCGCGACTACGTGACGCAGGT
>CBHYLO010000652.1:0-2629 GCA_966128675.1 uncultured bacterium
GCTGCCGGGGGGTCTGGCGGGACGCCGGGGCTCCCCGGGCGCCACGGGGGGGCGCTGGGGGTGGGGGGGCTGGGGGAGCCCCGCCAGCAGCCGCTCGCGCGGCAGCGCCACGCCGCGCGCCGTGAACACGCGCAGCCAGCGCGCCGACCGGTAGAGCTGCTCGGCCAGCGTGGGAAGGTTGATCGCGCCCTCCCAGCCCGCGGCGGTCACGCGCGCGACCCCGCCGCCGCGGCGCAGCACCGGCAGGTCGAGGCCGAGCATCTGCGTCTTCGCCGGGTAGTCGAGCAGCAGCTCGCCGGGCGCCAGGCCGACCTCGCGCGCCAGCTGGTCCTCCACCGCGACCGTGAGCGCGCGGTCGGTCACCATCCAGGCGCCGAAGTCGTCGTCGAACTCCGCGGCCGGGCACTCCAGCGCGCGCTTGTGCAGCCGCCGCTCGCGGAGCGACGCCGCGAGCCGCGCGACCTGCGCGACCTGCGCGACCGCGTCGGGGCTCGCGTCCGGCGAGGCCACGGGCGCGTCGAGCGCGTGCAGGATCCCCTCGTCGGTGTAGCCGGGCAGCCGCGCCACGTCGAGCGCGCCCACGCGCAGCGCGACGTCCACCAGCCGCTTGTACATCGCCGTGGCGGCGCGCACCGCGTGGTGCCAGTAGACGTTGCGGTACATCTGGTACTTCGCGAACAGCAGCGACTCCAGCGCGGAGAGGCCCTTCTCGCGCAGCCCGACGGCCAGGCGGCCGGTCGCCGGGTCCTCGACCACCACGAGCGCGTTCAGCAGCCGGTCGACGTCGATCTCGCCGTACGGCACGCCGCACATCAGCGCGTCGCGCTTGAGGTACTCGATCTTGTCGAGGTCGAGCGAGCCCGAGATCAGCCCCTGCAGCGGGCTCTCGCCGCGGCCGCACACCAGCGCGTACACGCGCGCGGGCGCGTCGTCGCCGATGGTCTCGCGCAGGAGGTCCGCCACCACGCCGTCGGTGATGAGCGGGCGCGCGACCGTCTCGTGGTGCGGGACGCCGATCTCCTCCAGCGCGTGCGAGAACGGGTAGTGCCCGACGTCGTGCAGCAGCGCCGCCGCGCGCACGATCGCGGGCTCGTCGTCCGCCACACGCGTCAGCGCGTCGCGCTCCGCCAGCAGGCCCAGGGTCGTGCGCGCCAGGTGGTACGCGCCGAGCGCGTGCTCGAAGCGCGAGTGGGTCGCGCCCGGATAGACGAGGTACGCGAGCCCAAGCTGCCGCACGAAGCGCAGCCGCTGGAAGACGCGCGTGTCCACCAGTCGCAGCGCGGCCGCGTCGACGCGGACGTTGTTCCAGAGCGGGTCGCGGATGGTCTCCACGGGAGCGGATCGGGGTCGTCGGTCGGGGAGGCGGAGAGTAGCCCGCCACGGCGGCGCGCCGGTAGTGGCGCGGACACCCGGAGCATGCGCGGCGCGTGCCGCGCGGGCCCCGGGGGCGGCCGCCTAAACATCGGGCGGAGGCCGCCGATACTCCCAGGCACCTCTCTCGCGCCCCTTCCGTGACCCGTCCCGCCTCCGCCCCACCCGCCGCCGGCCCGCGCCCGTCGACGCCGTCCGCCCCGCACGGGGGCACGGCGTCCGACGACGCGAACCGGCCGCTGGCCTACGTGCGCCGCATCCTGGTCGCCGACGACTTCCCGGCGATCTCGCGGCAGATGGGCGAGGTGATGGCGTCGCTGCAGGAAGGGGAGGCCTCCGCGCAGCGGCTCGCCAACCTGGTGCTGCGCGACTACGCGCTCACCGTGAAGGTGATCCGCACGGCCAACACGGTGCACTACAACCGCACCGGGCGCCCCGTGCAGAGCGCGACGCACGCGATGATGCTGCTGGGCGCGCAGACGGTGCGCGACCTCGCGAGCAGCCTGCTGCTCTTCGAGCACTATCGCGGGCGGTCGCCGGGGCTGAAGGAGCTGATGCTGCTGTCGCTGCTGACCGCCGGCCACGCGCGCGAGGCGGCCGTGCGGCTCGGCCTCGCCGATCCCGAGGCCGCGCAGCTGTGCGGCATGTTCCGCAACCTGGGCGAGG
Source organism: uncultured bacterium (assembly GCA_966128675.1). GTDB lineage: Bacteria > Gemmatimonadota > Gemmatimonadetes > Gemmatimonadales > Gemmatimonadaceae > Roseisolibacter. The sequence continues at coordinate 2,038 of CBHYLO010000652.1, forward strand.
TGCTGGTGGCGGCGCACCTGCCGGCGGAGAACGCCGCCATCCTGCGCGGCGCCGCGGAGCGCGCGGTGGGCCGCGACGCGCGGCGCGCGCGCGACGCCGCGGCGGCGCAGGTCCTCGGCTGCTCGATGGAGGACATCGGCGTCGCGATCGCGGGCGACTGGGGGATGCCGGCGGCCGTCTGCCGCGGCATGCGCGCGACCGGCGAGCGCGGGGAAGGGGAGCTCGAGCTGATCTCGGCCTTCGCGCACGACCTGACGCTGGCGATCTACCGCGAGGAGCCGAGCGCCGCGCGGCAGGCCGTGGGCGCGGTGCTGGAGCGCTACGGGTCGCGCCTGAAGCTCTCGCGCGACGTGCTGGCCGCGATCGCCGACGAGGCGGTGGCGAACACGCGCGAGACGTTCGCGGCGGCCGGCGTGGCGCTCGACGGCCTGCGCCTCACGCGACAGCTCGCGGCGGCGCTGAGCGACCGCTCGCGTCCGACGCCGGCCGGCGCCGCGGCGGCATCGCCCGCCGTGGATGCGGCGGCGGTGCCCGCGACCGAGACCACGACCGCGGCGTCGGCCGCCGAGACGGCCGCCCCCGCGCAGGCCGG
>CBHYLO010000653.1:0-2627 GCA_966128675.1 uncultured bacterium
CTGCCACCGGAGACCCCCATGCTGCCCACGATCCTGCGCCCGATGCGGCGCCCGCCGGCGCTCGGCGCCGCGCTCCTGCTGCTCGCCGCGTGCGACGCCGCGCCCGTCGCGCCGCGCCCCGCGCCGGACGCCGCGCCCGCGCGCGTGGCCGCCGCCGACAACACCAACGACGCGCCGTCGCGCGAGAGCGAGACCGTCTACGACCTCGAGGGCGGCGTCGTGACCTTCTACTGCAGCGACGGGCGCGAGAGCGAGCCGGTCGCGCTGTCGGGGCGCATCCGCGAGAAGACCACGTCCATCGGCACGCCCGACGGCACCGTGCGCTTCCACCAGCTCTCGATCCCGGACGGGCTGCAGGGCGTCGGCACCGTCACCGGCCAGCCGTACCGCGTCGTCGAGCGCTCCAACCTGTGGGGGCACTTCGCCGAGCGCGGCGTCGTCGGCCACCAGCGCCTCGTGTGGACGCTGCGCGCGCGCGACACGATGGAGACGTACACGCTCACGTACACGCAGCACTACACCATGGACGAGAACCGCGACCTGGTGATGGTGCGCGAGTGGGAGCGCGCCGACTGCAGCTGAGCCGCGCGCGCGCGTGATGGTGCGCGCGGGGCGGGGACGGCATCTTCCGGGATGCGGTCCCCGCTCGACGTCTACCTCCCCGATCCGGACGCCGTGGAGCGGCACGTCGTGGACGTGCGCGCGGACGCCGCCACGGTGTGGCGCGCGCTGCACGCGGCCGACCTGGGCGGACCCGTCGCGCGCGTGCTGCTGGCGCTGCGCACGGGGCGCGTGCGTCGGCGCGCGACGACGCTCGCCGACCTGCGGCGCGGCGGCTTCGCGACGCTCGGCGAGTCGACGGGCGCGTGGGTCGTGCTCGGGCTCACGGGTCGCTTCTGGACGCCCGGCGGCGGGCTCGTGCCGACCGATCCGCGCACGTGGGCCGCGGGACCGCCGCCGGGCGCCGCGCAGGCCGCGTGGAGCTTCGAGCTCTGGCCGGCGGACGACGGCCGCACGCGGCTCGCCACCGAGACGCGCGTGCGCTGCGCGGACGACGCGGCGCGGCGCGCGTTCCGCGCCTACTGGCTGGTGGTGCGGCCGTTCAGCGGGCTGCTCCGGCGGCTCATGCTGCGCAGCGTGCGCCGCGCGGCGGAGGGCGGCTGACCGCGCCAGACCGCGCCCGACCGCGCCGCGCCGGATCCTCCGTGCCCTCGGCGCCCGGCGGCGCGCCGGACCTATCGGCCTGTTGGAGAGGATACGGATGCTCCGGATGAGCCGGATCGTGCGGATCGCTCCGCATTGCGCACGGGACGTCGCCGCCGCGCGGAACGATCCGGAGCATCGCGTTTCCGATCCGGAGCATCCGTATCCCTCCCACGGGCCACAGGACGAGGGCGCACCGGGCGCCGAACGACAACGGCGGCGTGCTCGGCGCGTATCATGGGGAGCGCCTCGCGCGCGTCCCCCGTCCGCCGCACGCCTCACCCGCGTCTCGACGCTTCACCGCCGCACGCGATGCCCAACCCGCGCGTCTGGAACCGCCGCCTGCACCGCTGGGGCGCCGTGCTCGTCGCCCTGCCGTTCCTCCTCGTGATCTGCACCGGCCTGCTGCTGCAGGTGAAGAAGCAGCTGCCGTGGGTGCAGCCGCCGGAGCAGCGCGGCGCGGTCCACGTGCCCGCGCTCTCGCTCCCCGACGTGCTGGCGCGCGTGCAGGCGGTCCCGCAGGCCGGCATCCGCAGCTGGGACGACGTGGACCGCGTCGACGTGCGGCCGTCGAAGGGGATCCTCAAGGTCGTCGGCACGTCGCGCTGGGAGGTGCAGCTGGACGTCGCCACCGGCGCGGTGCTCCAGGTGGCGTACCGCCGCTCGGACCTCATCGAGAGCCTGCACGACGGCTCGTTCTTCCACGACGCGGTGAAGCTGTTCGTTTTCCTGCCGGTCGCGCTGATCGTGCTCGGGCTGTGGGTGACGGGCATCTACCTCTGGCTGCTCCCCATCCGCGCGCGCCGCGCCAACGCCGCGAAGCGCGACGCGGCGACGATGCGTGCCGCCTGAGACGACCGCGATCGCCACGCGCGGCGGCTGGCGCACGCGCGCGGTCGCGCGCGCGGTGCGCGCAGTCGTGCGGCGCCGCGACTGGGGCGACGAGCGCGCGCTCGTGCGACGGGCGCGGCGGCTGTTCGGCGCGCCGGCGGCGTACGGCCGGCTGACGCTGCGCGGCCTGCGCCGCGAGGCGCTCGACGTCCCCGGCGCGCGCGGCGAGTGGCTCGTGCCGCGCGACGCGCGGGCGGGCGTCGTGCTGTACGTGCACGGCGGCGGCTTCGTCGCGTGCGGCCCGGCCGTCTACCGGCCGCTGACCGCCGCGCTGGCGCGCCGCACGCGGCGGCGCGTGCTCCCGCTCGACTACCGGCTGGCGCCCGAGGCCCGCTTCCCCGCCGCGCTCGACGACGTCGCGGCGGCGTACCGCTGGCTGCTCGACACCGGCGTCCCCGCACGCACGATCGCGGTCGCCGGCGACTCGGCCGGCGGCGGCCTCGCGCTGTCGCTGGCGCTGCGCGTGCGCGACCGCGGCTGGCCGGCGCCCGCGTGCGTCGTCCTCCTCTCGCCGTGGACGGACCTCACGGGCA
>CBHYLO010000654.1:0-2621 GCA_966128675.1 uncultured bacterium
GTCCGGCTCCCGCACGCGCACGGGGGCGCGCGGGGCGACGCAGGCGGCCGTCGTCCGCGCCAGGCCCGCGCCGAGGGCGAGTCGGCGCGCGGGGCCCACGCTCACTGGGCCCCGCCCGGGAGCGTGAGGCGCTCGCCGCCCGCCGTCACCTCGAACTCGGCGCGACGGTTCTGCGACCAGCACGACTCGGCCTCCTCGGTGCAGCCCGGGCGCTCCTCGCCGAAGCTGACGATCTCGATGCGGCCGCCGTCGATGCCCCGGCCCGTCAGCCAGTCCTTCACGGCCGATGCGCGGCGCTGGCCGAGCGCGAGGTTGTACTCGTCGGAGCCGCGGCTGTCGGTGTGGCCCGCGATGCGGATGCGGAGGCCGGCGTTGGCCGTCAGGATCGGCAGCTTGGCCTCGAGCACGCCGCGCGCGTCGTCGCGCAGGTCGGCCGCGTCGTAGTCGAAGTACACCGGAGCGTTCAGCGTCGCGCGGGCCGCGTTCAGGATGCTGTCGAGGCGCGCCTGGGCGCGGGCGGCCGAGTCGCGCGCGGCGGCCTCGCGGGCCCGGCGATCCGCCTCCTCGCGGGCGCGGCGGGCGGCGTCGATGCTGTCCTGGTTCACCGTGGTCGTCGGCGCGGGCGTCGGCGCGGGCGCCGGCTTCTTGCGGCACGCCGCGAGCGTCAGCCCGGCGATGGTGAACAGGACGGTGGCACGGGCGAGCTGGGCGCGACGAGCGATGGGCATGTCGTGAAGTCTCCGGTGAGGACCGCGGATGGGCTGCTGCGGATGGGACGGCGCGCCGGCCCCCGTCGCTTCAGGGCCGGGCGGATGCCGCGGAGGCCAGCCAGGGCGACCAGGCCCCCATGCGCGCGCCGCCGCCCCCTCGGGTCAGCTGCCGCGCACGCCGGGTCTCCACGTCGAGCACGAACAGCTGCTGCTGCCCCGTCCGCGTGGAGGTCACCACCACGTGGCGCGAGTCGGGAGCCCAGGACGGCGCTTCGTTCCGCCCCTCGGCCGTGAGCTGCTTCACTCCCTTGTCGCGCAACCCGATGGTCATCACCTGGAACACCCCGCCGATGAGCGACTGGAACGCCACCAGGCGCCCGTCCGGCGACCAGTCCGGGTCGGACCGGTAGCTCTGCTCGCCGTACGCGAACTGCGTCAGCAGCTCGGCGTTCGTCCCATCGGCGTCGGTAATATACACCTCCGGGTGCCCGGAACGGCCCGAGGTGAACACGAGGCGCCGCCCGTCGGGGCTGAAGCTCGGCGACATGTTGTCGGTGCCGCGCCCGATCGTGATGCGCCGCGGGCTCCCGCCCGTGAACGGCACCGCGAACAGGTCCACGCCGCGCTCCTGCCCGTTGGCGTAGACCACGGTCTCCCCGTCGGGCGAGACGGCCGGCGTGATGTTGGTCACCCCGCCCTGCGCCACCACGCGCTGCCCGCCGCCGATGTCGCGCACCACGATCTGCTGGGCGCCGCGGTCGGTGAGCACGCTGTGCACGACGCTGCGGCCGCTCGGGTGCCACGCGGGCGACAGCGCGCCCCGGTCCGAGATCGCGCGCGCGTTCTCGCCGTCGCTGTCGACGATCCACACGCGGCGGTCGCGGACGAACGCGATGCGCGACGACGCGATGCCGCGCACGCCGGTGAGCCAGCGCTCCACCTCGTCCGCGGCCAGGTGCACGCTCTGCCGCCACTCGCCGCTGAGCGGCTGGCCGGCCAGCGCGAAGTCGCGCACCGCGAGCAGCTGCTTCCGCGACACGTCGTGCACCGCGAGGTGCAGCGCGCCCTGCGCGTTGACCGTGGGCTGCACCACCGCCGCCGCGCCGAGGCGCTTGGCGAGGTCCCAGTTGATCGTCGCGCCGGTCGCGAGCGCGTCGCCCGCCGACCCGGTGACGACGGTGACGCGGTCGCCGAAGTCCCAGTCGCGCTCGAGGATCGCGCGGATCGAGTCGCCCGCGGTGCCCTTCACCGGCAGCACCACGACGCCGGGCCGCGTGCCCGTCTCGTACATCAGGCGGACGCTGACGCCGGCCGTCGAGTCCTGCGCGCGCAGGGGCGCGACCAGGGGCGCGACCAGCGGCGCGGCAACGAGGAGCGCGGCACCGAGGGCGACGCGTGGGAGGCGGGAGGACGTCACGATGCGTGGATGGGAGGCGCGCGTCAGCGGATGACGCGCGGGTCGAAGCTGAAGGTCACGGGCAGCACGTCGTCGCGGAAACCCTCGGGCAGGGGCCCGAACGCCTTCGCCGCGCCCACCGCCTCGATCGCGCCCTGCGCCTCGAGGTCGAAGGCGTAGTTCCCCGAGCGCCGCACGATGCGGACGTTGGACACCGACCCGTCGCGATGGATGAGGAACGCGAGGTCCGCGGTCAGCGCGCCGCCGCCGCCCGGTGGCGTGAAGCGCAGCGCCACCTGCCGGACGATGTTCTGCAGGTACCCAGGGAACGGGAATTCGAGCCCGCGGATGCTGACGTTCGCGACGTCCGTGCCGCGGCCGCCCTCGGGCCCACCGCCGGCGCGCGGCGGCGTGGCGGGCTTCGCGGGCGTCGTCGCCGCCGGCTTCGCGGGCGCCGGCTTGGCCGGCGTCGGGTTCGGCGTCGCGCGCGCCGGCGGCGGCTTCCGGCTCGGCTC
>CBHYLO010000655.1:0-2616 GCA_966128675.1 uncultured bacterium
CCGGCGCGTGGCGCTGACGCTCGCGGGCGAGGGCGGCGCGCGGCGCGAGGTGGCGATCCGTCCGGTGACGACCGCGGTCGAGAAGGGGCTGCTCTACCGCGCGTGGGTGGAGTCGCGGCGCGAGTACGTCGCGAAGGCGAGCGGCGGGAAGCTGGGCTACGTGCACATGCCCGACATGGGCGCGGGCTCGCTGGCGCAGCTGTACGCGGACCTCGACGCCGAGAACCTCGGCAAGGAGGGCGTGGTCGTCGACATCCGCAACAACAACGGCGGCTTCGTCAACGCCTACGCGCTGGACGTCTTCGCGCGGCGCCCCTACCTGACGATGCGCCTCCGCGGCGACGAGCCCGCGCCCGCGCGCGCGCAGCTCGGCCAGCGCTCGCTGGAGCGTCCGACCGTGCTGGTGGTGAACCAGCACTCGCTCTCCGACGCCGAGGACTTCACCGAGGGCTACCGCGCGCTCGGACTCGGCAAGGTCGTGGGCGAGCCGACGGCCGGGTGGATCATCTTCACGTGGAACGTGCCGATGCTCGACGGCTCGGTGCTGCGGCTGCCGCGCACGCGCATCACGGGCGCGGACGGGACGGACATGGAGCTGAACCCGCGGCGCGTCGACGTCGACGTGAAGCGGCCGATCGGTGAAGCGTACACCGGGAAGGACTCGCAGCTGGACGCTGCCGTGCGCGTGCTGCTCTCCGCGCCCGTGAACGGCGGCGGACGATAAGGCGGAGGACGGGACGGCGGACGACGATGGGGCGTGACACGGAAAGGCGGACCTCTCGGCTTGGAGCTTCAAGCTGAAAGGTCCGCCTCATCGTCTCACGCTCTTCCGTCTTCCGCTTCACCGTCCTCCGCCCTTCCGTCCTCCGCTCAGACGGGCTTGTAGAGCGCCATGTACGCCGCCAATCCACCGAGGATTGGAAGCGCGGCGTAGATCGGCTTCGCCAGCGACGGGCGGCGGTACGGGACGAAGAGCAGCACGGCGATGATCGCCCAGATCACGAGCTTCACCCACAGCCAGCCCGGGAAGGCCGAGCCGTGCAGGAAGCCGAGGCGGGCCAGCATGCCGAAGCCGCCGACGAGGAGGAGCAGCACGCCGACGCCGTGCAGCGCCGCCACCAGCGCGCGGGCGCGGTTCGTCTGCCGGCTGCCGCCGTTGAGCGCGTGGATCGCGGTCGCGCCGAGCGCGGACATCACGAGGACGAGGCCGACGATGTGGACGACCTTGTAGAACGGGAGCGAGAACATCGTGAGGAGGCGGGGGAGGGCGTACGGGACGCGGTGAAGGCTAGCGGTAGAGCAGCACCGGCGCGCGGTCGCGCGCGAAGGCCGCCGCCTCGCGGTCCCAGTCGTCGAGTAGCGCGGGGAGCGTCCCGCCCTCGATCGCCTTCCGCACCTGGTCGGAGCCGGTGAGCCGGTCGATCGACGGGCGCCACTGGAAGTCCGCCATGTGTCGCGTGCGGATCGCGTCGATCGTCAGCAGCGCGGTGCGCACCGGGCGGTACGCCTGGCGGTCGGTGACCGCGATGCGGAGCGCGGGGATCGTCAGCCCCGGGTGCTTGGCGGCGGTCGCGGCCACCGGCATCGTGATCGCCTCGAAGCGGACGCCGGGGAGGTTGCGCGCGTTCAGCGTCGCGGCGACGCCCGGCGCGTCGAGCCAGGGCGCGCCGAACTGCTCGAACGGGCGGTCGGTGCCGCGCCCCTCGGTGAGGTTCGTGCCCTCGAAGTAGACCGTGCCCGGGTAGCTGTTGAGCGCCGCCAGCGAGCGGAGGTTGGGCGACGGGTTGATCCACGGCAGCCCGGTCTCGTCCTGCCACTGGCCGCGCCGCCAGCCGTCGACCTTCGCCACGTACAGGTCGGCGCCGCTCCCGAACCTCGTGTTGAACAGCGTCGCCAGCTCGCCGACGGTCAGGCCGTGGCGCGCCGGGATCGGGTACTTCCCGACGAACGAGAAGAAGCCCGGCTTGATGAGCGCCCCCTCGACGATCTCGCCGCCGATCGGGTTGGGGCGGTCGAGCACGACGAACGGGATCCCCTGCTTCTTCGCGGCCTCCATCGCCAGCGCCATCGACGACACGTAGGTCCACGTGCGCCCGCCGACCTCCTGCAGGTCGTAGAGGATGACGTCGACGTCCTTCAGCATGGCGGGCGTCGGCGCGCCGTCCTCCTGCTTGTAGAGCGAGTAGACGGGGACACCGGTCTTGCTATCCACCTCGTCGTCGATGCGCGCGCCGGCGTCGGCGGTACCGCGGATGCCGTGCTCGGGGGCGAGCAGCGCGACCAGCTTGAGCTGCGGGTGCGCCGCGACGAGGTCCACGAGCGGGACCCGATTGCGGTCGATGGCGCCGTGGTTGGTGAGTAGCGCGACGCGCTTGCCGCGGAAGCGCGCGGGGACGTCGGCGAGGAAGGTCTCCAGGCCGGGGCGCACGGCCGCGGCGGTCGGGCCGGCGGCGGCAGCGGCGGCGGGAGCGGGCGCCGGCGCCCCGGAGGGCGCGCAGGCGGCGGCGATCAGCAGGGCGGCGGCGGCGAGCGCTCTCACGCGGGCTCCGGTGCGGACGGGTGGCGGGGGCGGGTGGCGCGGCCCGCCACCCACGAGCGATCCCCGGGTGCGCGGCG
>CBHYLO010000656.1:0-2610 GCA_966128675.1 uncultured bacterium
TCGCCGCGCTGCTGCTGGCGCGCCACGCCGACGCGCGCGGCCGCGCCTTCGCGCTCGCGCGCACGCAGCAGGAGGCGGCCGAGGAGCTGGGGACCGTGCGCGAGCTGGTGGTGCGCGGGCTGCGCGCGCTGCGCGCCGCCGGCGCGATCCGCGCGGCCGGCGGCGGGCGCTACGTCGTCGTCGACGAGGCGGCGCTGCGGAGGATCGCCCTCAACGGGTGAACCGCAGCCCGGTCTCGAGCGCGACGTTGTGCCGCGTGTCGCCGCGGAACGTCACGAGGTCGCGCACGTCGGCCTGCAGCGCGATGCCCGGCACCAGCGCGACGCGCAGCCCCGCGCCGGGCGACAGCGTCGGCGCGGTGTTGCTGCGCTCCGTGAGCGGCGAGCGCGGACGCGCGCCGGCGCGCAGGTCCGACGACACGGTCGTGCGCAGCATCCCGGCGCCGAGCGAGAGGAAGGGCGTCGCGCGGCCGCCGATCGGCGCCGGCTGCAGGTCGACGACGGCGCCCAGGTGTAGCGTCGAGAAGCCGCGCGACGGCGCCGGCGCGTGCGCCGCGAGCAGGCCGAGCGACGCGTGGTCGGCGAGCCACGACGCGCCGGCGTCTGCCGGGCGCGCCGCGCTCCACATCAGCCGGCCGCCGATGCCGTCGACGCCGACACGGCCGTCGTTCGCGTCGAGGTGCAGGCGCGTGTGGAAGGCGTCGACGGCCGGCTGGCGGGCCGGCCAGGGCGTCCGCGTCGCCTGGGCGGCGAGCGCATCCGGGGTGGCGGCGCCGAGCATCACGCCCAGCGCCCCGACGAGCAGCATGCCGGTCCGGCGCATGGTGTCCTCCGTGGTCGCGAGGTGGGATGATCGCCGGGCGTCGCGGGCCCGGCGGCCAACGCGAGCGGCAACGCACGTGCCTTCCCGCGTCGGTCACCGTGACAGCCGCGGGGCGGCGCGCGTGTCGCCGCGACCGACGGTCGGTCAGGCTGGCAAGTGCGGCCTCAGCCGCCGCGCTCGTGGGCGAGCAGCGCCGCCTTCCGTTCCGCGCCCCAGCGGTAGCCGCCCGTCGCGCCGTCGCCGCGCACCACGCGGTGGCAGGGGAGCACGAGCGCGACGCGGTTGGCCGCGCACGCCGACGCCACGGCGCGCACCGCGCGCGGCGCGCCGATCTCGCGGGCCAGCGCCGCGTACGTGCGCGTCGCGCCGTAGGGGATCGCGCGCAGCGCGCGCCACACGCGCTGCTGGAACTCGGTGCCCGCGAGGTCGACCGGGAGCGCCTGCAACGTCGCATCGCCGGAAGTGTCGCCGTCCACCCACCACGCGATCGCGCGCGCGTAGGCCGCGACCTCGGGCGCACCCTGGGCCGGGGGATCGTCGGTGTCGCGGGTCAGCGCCGCGGCGGGCAGCTCGCCGCGCAGCCACTCGGCCAGCGCGGCGTCGTCGTCGCCCAGCGCGACCGCGCACACGCCGCGCGCCGTGGCGGCGACCAGCAGCAGGCCGAGGCGCGTCGGCTCGATCGCGTACGCCACCTGCTCGCCGCGCCCGCCGTGGCGCCACGCCGAGGGGCTCATGCCGAGCGCGCGGTCGGCGTGCGCGTAGACGCCGCTGCTGGCCGCGAAGCCCGCCTCGAACGTCGCGCGGCTGACCGTGTCGCCGGCGCGCAGCCGCTCCTTCAGCCGCGCGAGGCGCTGCGCGTCGCGGTAGGCGCGCGGCGACAGCCCGACGACGCGCGTGAACGTGCGCTGCAGGTGCGCGGCGCTCATCCCCACCGCCGCCGCCAGCTCGGCCAGCGGCAGCGGCGCGTCGCCGTGCGCGGCGAGGTGCGCGTCGATGTGGGCGCGGGCGCGCGTGATCGCGGCCGGCTCGCTCTCGGCCGGTGCGTCGGGGCGGCAGCGCTTGCACGCGCGGAAGCCCGCGGCCGCGGCCGACGCGGTGTCGGCGAAGAACGCGACGTTCTCGCGGCGCGGGCGGCGCGACGCGCACGACGGCCGGCAGTAGACGCCGGTGGTGCGCACGCCGTAGACGAAGCTGCCGTCGGCGGCGCGATCGCGCGCGACGAGCGCGGCCCACGCGCGCTCGGCGTCGAGCGCGGGTGTGGCGACGTGGGGCACGGTGCGGGTGGCGCGCGGGGCGAACACGGTGGGGCGGGCGAGCGCGAGCATGCGAGGGCTCCTGCGATCGGATCGAACATGGGTGGTCGCACGGGACACGGGAAGGATCGTGTGACCCGACGCACCGCGCGTCGCGGTTCATGCGCGCTAATTCGAGGGGCGTCGGGCATCGCCCGCGAGGATCCGTGCCGACCCGTGACCGTGGTCACGCGTGCTGGCGCCGACCGCGCGCGACTTGCAGGCGCAGCGCGCCGGCCCCCCGAGGGCCGCGCAGGCCCGCGCTCCGAGCGCGGGCGCAGGGCGGGTCCGTGCGTGTGCGAGGCGTCGTGCCTCTGCCGCGCGTATCGACGACGGACGTCGCCACGTCTCACGATCGTTCCCTTTCGGAGGTCGCATGAAGAAGCTCGCCCTCGCCGCCGCGCTGCTCGCGGCGCCCGCGTTCGCCGGTGCCCAGGCGCCCGCCACGCCCGCTCCGGTTCAGCCGACGACGACCGCGCCCGCGGCGAAGCCTGCC
>CBHYLO010000657.1:0-2594 GCA_966128675.1 uncultured bacterium
AGTTCGGGTATCCAGTCCCGTTCGACCCGAAGGCGAACCAGCGGCCGGTGCCGCGCCGCGGCGACTAGGGGAAGTCGTCGAGGAGTGGGCCGGTGCAGGACGCGTGTGGGCGGCAGCGGGGGCCTCCGTTGCCGTCCACACGTGCGTCCGGGCCCCGCGCGGCCGCGCGCCCGTCGCGGCGTGTCAGAACGACTCGCGACAGTCGTCCGGGCCGTGTCGAAGGAGGGTCACGCGACGCGAGGCGCGGTCGAGCACGCGCTGGAGCGCCTGCGCGTGGGCGAGCGTGGCGCGCGCGCGAGCGTCCGGCGCCGGTCGCGCCGCGACCCACGCCGCCACCGCCGCGGTGTCGCCGAGGGACACGAGGCGCTCCACGGCCCGCGGCACGAGGGGCGGCAGGTCGGCCGCGCCCGCGAGCAGCTCGCGCCAGAGCGTGCGGGCGCCGGCCGCGTCGCCACGCGATCCCAGCGCGTCCGCCACCGCGGCGCGCGCCGTCGCGCGGTGGCGCGGCGTCGCGATGGAATCGGCCCGCGCCCGCTCCACCGCGAGATCCAGCGCCCGGCGCCGGACGTCGCCTTCCAGGTGCCGCGCGATGGTCTGCGCCATGATCGCGTCGCGCGCCTCGGCCTGCGGCAGCGCGCGCGCGATGCGGCGCTGCTCCGCGTAGTCCGCGCGGTTGAACGTGGACATCGCGAGCTGGTAGGCCGCCCCGATGACCACCTCCGGATCGCGGACGTCGTGCAGCGTCTCCAGCGCCCCTTCGTTGTCCGCGAGCCAGAGCTGGTCGCGCGCGATGCCGGCGAGCAGATCGTCGCGGAGCGCCGGCGCGGCGCCGCGCAGCGCGGCCTGCCGGGCCAGGCGCAGCATCCGCTGTGGCGCCTGCTGGGGATCGGCGAACCCGATTGCCGACGCGAGGCGCCGATACGTGCGCGCGCGGAGACCGAGCCGGTCGGGGTCCGCGATCCGCTCGACCAGGCGGGTCGCACCGTCGACGTCGCGCTCCTGCGCGAGCGCCTCGGCGGAGTCGGCGAGGGACGGCGGGATCGCGAGCTCGAACCGTTGCTGGCCGAGCCGGCGCGCGGTGAGCGAGTCGCCGTGCGCGGTGAAGCCGGCCGCGACGCGTCCCAGGTAGTAGGCACGGGCACGCGGATCGGTGTAGCGCGCGCTGTCGCGCGCGAGCGCCACCACGGCCGCGCGAACGTCGGGATGGCGCGCGCCCGCTGCGGTCGCGACGGCGAGCACCCCCTCCATCCGGTCGTCCGGTGCCCGCAGGCCGCGTGCGAGCCGGAGCCCCTCGTCCACGCGGCCCGTTCCCGCGAGGAGGCCGGCGAGGAGCGCCAGGCGCTGCGCGCGCCGATCCGCGTCGACGATCCCGCGCGCGGCGTCGAGCGCCGCGTCGACGGCCGCCCTCGCATCGGCGGTGTCGCGCGCGCGCAGCTGCCGTTCCGCGAGACGCACCAGCGCGTCGGTGCGTGGGAGCGGCGAGGCGAGCGTGCGGGCGAGGCGGACCGCGTCGCGGATGGTCGCGACGGTGTCGTGCGGGCCCTGCGGCGCGGCGCGCTGCAGCGCGAGACGCGCGAGCGCCCAGTCGCGCTCCTCCGTCGCAGGTATCAGCCGGGCGATGCGTTCGGCGTCGTCGAGCCGGCCCGCGCCGACGAGGGCGCACACGACGCGGGTGAACGCGCCGCCGCCGTCGTGGCCGATGGCGCGCGCCGTCGCCGCCGCGCCGTCCAGCTCCGCGGCCTCCAGCTGCGCAGCCAGGACGGCGCCGAGCAGTCGCTCGCGCGCGTCCGATGACGCGACGCCGAGTGCCAGGGCACGGGCGTCCTCGAGCCGCGCGCGCACGTCGCGCCGCAGGGCGGCCGTGTCCGGGGGCGTCTGCGCCGCCGCCGGCACGGCGACCGCCAGCGCCGCGAGCGGCAGCAGGCGCGCCCAGCGCGAGCCGGATCTAGTGCGCGATGTGGGCACGCGGCTGCCAGGCGCGGTTGAAGATGGTGAGGATCGTCCACTCGCCGGCGCGGCTGTCGCCGTAGACGGCGTACGCGTCCCCGATCTCGACGACCACCACGCCGCGCGCGGACGGCGGGCCGAGGGCGTGGCGGTAGTACGCGCGCGCGGCCTGCCGGCACAGCGCCGTGTCCGAGACGACGCGCACGCGCGCCGGGGGCACGTGGCGCACGCCGTACATCGCGCGTGTCGCGACGCTCTCCGAGTCGATCCCGACCATCATCTCGACGAGGGAGGCGCGCAGGCCCGCGGCGTCGTCACCGGTGCGGCATGCGGGCACCGGGCGCTGGCCGTGCGCCATGCTGCCAGCAGCCAGCGACGCCCCCGCGAGCAGCGCGATGGCCACGGCACTTCGGGCGCGCGACATCGTTCCGGCGGACGGTGAGGTACGTGACATGGCTGATCGGAGGACGCGCGAGCGACGCGTACCGACACACCATGCGATCCCCCCGCGCCGCCGGCAATGCGGCGGCGCGGCCTCCCGCGCTACTTCGTCGAGATGACGAACGTGTTGCCGTCGGGATCCCTGAACAGCAGCGACGAGCCCCACTCCTCCTTCCGCGGCGGGCCGAGGGTCTCGACGCCGGCGG
>CBHYLO010000658.1:0-2592 GCA_966128675.1 uncultured bacterium
CGAAGAGCGACTTCCTGGCGATGATGTCGCACGAGCTGCGCACGCCGCTGAACGCGATCGGCGGCTACGCGGAGCTGATCGAGATGGGGATCCACGGCCCCGTCACCGACGCGCAGCGCGAGGCGCTGCTGCGCATCGGGCGCAGCCAGGCGCACCTGCTGACGCTCATCAACGACGTGCTGAGCTTCGCGCGCATCGACGCGGGGCAGGTGCAGTACGCGATCGAGGACGTGCCGCTGGACGACGCGCTGTCGGGGCTCGAGGCGCTGGTGGCGCCGCAGGTGCGCGCGCGCGGGCTGACGTTCGAGCACGCCGCGTGCGACCCACTGCTGACCGCGCGCGCCGACCGCGACAAGCTCCGCCAGCTCGTGCTCAACCTCCTCGGCAACGCCATCAAGTACACGCCGGAGGGGGGCCTGGTGGCGCTGTCGTGCGACGCGGACGCGTCGTCGGTGCGAGTGCACGTGCGCGACACGGGCATCGGCATCCCGGCCGAGCGGCTGCCGTCGATCTTCGACGCGTTCGTGCAGGGCGACCGCGCGCTCAACCGCCCGAACGACGGCGTGGGCCTGGGGCTGGCGATCAGCCGCGAGCTGGCGCACGGCATGGGCGGGACGCTGGAGGTGACGAGCGAGGTCGGACGCGGGTCGACGTTCACGCTGACGCTCGCGCGCGCGACGCCCTCGAGGCGCGCGGGCACCCCTCCCCACGCCAGCACCGCCGCGTGACCCCTCCTCGATTGCTGCTCGCCGCGCTGCTCGCCGCGCTCACGCCCTCCGCCGTCATCGCGCAGTCGCCCGCGCGCCCCGAGGTGCACATCGTCGCCACCGGCGGCACCATCGCCTCCACCAACTACTACGGCGGCGAGTCGGGGAAGATCGGCGTCGAGGCGCTGCTGAAGGCGGTCCCCGCGCTCGACACGGTGGCGCGCGTGAGCGCGCAGCAGTTCTCGAACGTCGGCTCGGGCGCGTTCACGCCCGCGATGTGGCTCGCGCTGTCGCGCGGAATCGCCGACACGCTGCGCGCGCGCCCTGCGCTGTCCGGCGTCGTCGTGACGCACGGGACGGACACGATGGAGGAGACGGCGTACTTCCTCGACCTCACGGTCGCGGACGCGCGGCCGGTGGTGGTGACGGGGGCGATGCGCCCCGCCGACGGCGTCGGCATCGACGGCCCGGCGAACCTGATGCACGCCGCGCGCGTGGCCGCCGATCCCGCCGCGCGCGGGCGCGGCGCGATGATCCTGATGAACGACGAGATCCTCGCGGCGCGCGACGCCACGAAGGCGAACACGGTGCGCCCCGACGCGTTCACCGCGCCGGTGCGCGGCGCGCTGGGCGTGGCGGACCCGGAGCGCGTGGTCTGGCACCGCCTGCCCGTGCGCGCGCCGACGTTCGACCTGGCGGCGGTGCGCGAGCTGCCGCGCGTGGACGTCGTGTACAGCTACGTCGGCGCCGACGGCGCGGCGGTGGACGCGCTGGTGGCCGCGGGCGCGCGCGGGCTGGTGGTCGCGGGCGTGGGACGCGGCGGGCTGGCGGGGGCGCAGCGCGACGCGATCACCCGCGCGATCGCGAAGGGCGTGGTGGTGGTGATGGGCAGCCGGACGGGCGCGGGCTCGGTGGTGATCGGGCGCGGGGTGCGCCGGGCGCCGGGTGCGGCCCCCGACGCGCCGGAGGCGCCGAGCACGGTGGGCGCGGGCGACCTGAACGTGCAGAAGGCGCGGGTGCTGCTGATGCTGGCGCTCACGCGGACGCAGGATCCGCGGGAGGTCGCGCGGATCTTCGCCGAGCATCAGTAGGGCGCTGCGGACTGCGGGCTGCGGGCTGCGTGTGGGCTCCGGGCCCTCGGCGTCCGAAGTCGCGCCACGCCTGCACGGACTGCGCATTTGGATGCGGATGCTCCGGATGAGCCGTCTCATCCGCAGCATCCGTAGCCCCCCGAGTAGTTCGGGGCTGCCGGCCATGACGCGCGATGCCGAGGGCACGTGGCCGTTCAGATGCGCAGCCCGCAGCGCGCTCGATATTTCGCCCGGGTGATATTGCGATCGGGGTTTCGCCCGGGTATAATTGGCCGACCTCCAACCCCGGCCAATTCTCTCATGTCCCGGCAAGCGCTCCGTCGCGCCTACAAGGAGACCCGCCGCCCCATGGGCGTCTACCGGGTCCGGAACACCCAGACCGACCGCTCGCTCGTCGCCCGCTCGGTCGACCTGCCCGCGAGCCTGAACCGCGAGCGCGCGCAGCTGCGGTTCGGCGGGCACCCCAACGCCGCGCTGCAGCGCGACTGGCACGCCTTCGGGCCGGACGCCTTCGCGTTCGAGGTGCTCGACACCCTCACGCCGCCCGACGACCGGCCGGACTACGACCCCGCCGACGACCTGCGCGTGCTCGAGGCGCTCTGGCTGGAGCGGCTCGCGCCGTTCGGCGAGCGCGGCTACGTGCCGGCCCGGTGACCGGCGGCGCGCCCCCAGACGACGCGGCCGACGGGGCGGCCACGCGCCACGTGGCCTTCGACGGGCACCGGCGCCTGGCCGCCGGCCCGCTGCCGGAGGTGGCCGGCGCCGTCGCGCGCGCCGCCGCGGCCGGCGCCGCC
>CBHYLO010000659.1:0-2584 GCA_966128675.1 uncultured bacterium
ATATGCCTGAAGCCGAACGCGTGCTCGGCGCCGCCTCCGCTGCGTCGGCCGGCGCCCCCACCGCAGCGCCCCCCCCCGCGCCTGCCCAGCCGGGCCCCGCCGTCGTAAGCCCCCCCCGGCGCCTGCGGGCCGGGGTCCCCCCCCCGCCCAATTACCCGGTCGCGCGGCGCGACCCCCACGCCCACTTGCCACCGAGCGTCCTCGGTCCGCGACCGCGTGCTTCGCGCGCAGCGCGTGCGATGGCGCGCCAACCTCTGCGCGGCGCGGGCTGGGTGCGCGACCGGGCATGGGCGTGAGGGGCGTGGGGTGCGGAGCCGGCGACCTGATATTGGCGGCTGAGGAGACGCGAGCAGCGCAGCTGCCTCGTGGCTCCGACCGGCCAATATCCGAGCGGGCGGAGTACCCCACGCCCCACACGCCGCGCACGAGTACATGACTCGACGCGAGCCTGACATCCAGGAATGCCGAACAGACTGACGCACGAGCTGCGCGACGAGCGCGCGATCCGCGGTGGGCGGCGCCTCGACCTGACGTTCGGGCGCGAGGGCGACGACGAGCGCGTGCCGGCGGTGCTGCTGCTCCCCGACGGCGCGTCGCGCGAGCGGCCCGCGCCGGGCGCGGTACTCCTGCACGGGTTCACCTCGCGCAAGGAGCAGATGGCGGACACGGTGGGCGCGCCGCTGCTCGCGCGCGGCATCGCCACCCTCGCCATCGACCTGCCGCTGCTCGGCGCGCGCAGCGCCGAGGGGCAGGGGTCGCAGGGGGGGAGCTGTGGCTTCGCGCGCGGTCGATCGCTCCGCGTTCGGCAACCCGCTCGCGCTCGCGGGCAGCTGGCGCGCCGCGCAGCGCGAGACGTCGCTCGCGCTCGGCTACCTCGGCGCGCGGCCGGAGGTGGACCGCGAGCGGCTGGCGATCGTGGGCTTCTCGATGGGATCGTTCCTCGGCGTGCTGGTGGCGGCGAGTGAGAAGCGCGTGCGCGCGCTGGTGCTCGCCGCCGGCGGCGACCTGCCCGACGGGACGCCGTTCGCGCGCGTCGTCCGCACGCTCGCCGATCCGCTGCGCGCGGTGCGCCGGCTCGACGGCCGCCCGCTGCTGATGGCGCACGGCCGCCGCGACACGACCGTCTCGCCCGCGCAGGCGCAGCGCCTGTTCGACGCCGCGCTCGAGCCGAAGGAGCTGCGGTGGTACGACGCGGGGCACTACCTCCCCGCGCGGGCGATCGACGAGGCGGGGGCGTGGCTCGTCGAGCGGCTACGGACCTGAAACGCTGCTGAAGCGCTGCGGACTGCGGACTGAGGATCGGACCTCGGGACGCCCCGTCGTGGAATCCGCCGTCCGCAGCCCGCAGCGCTCACGGAGCATCGCTCAACGCACGGAGCCTCTCCGCCGCCGTCTCCGCCGTCAGGTCGCGCTGCGGCTCGCCCAGCATCTCGTAGCCAACGAGGAACTTGCGCACCGTCGCCGAGCGCAGGAGCGGCGGATAGAAGTGCAGGTGGAGGTGCCACTCGGGATACGCCGCGCCGTCGGTCGGGGCCTGGTGCAGCCCGGCCGAGTAGGGGAACGACACGTCGAACAGGCGGTCGTAGCGGCGCGTGAGGCGTCCGAGCACGTCGGCCAGCGCGTCGCGCTCCGCGTCGTCGAGCGCGGCCACGTGCGGCACCGCGCGCCGGCTCACGACGAGCGTCTCGAACGGCCACACCGCCCAGAACGGCACGAGCGCGACGAAGTCGTCGTTCGCCACGACGACGCGCTCGCCGCGCGCGAGCTCCAGCGCGAGGTAGTCGCCGAGCAGCGTGCGGCCGTGGCGCGCGTGGTGGACGCGCTGGCGCTCCAGCTCGCGCGCGACGTGCATCGGCACCGTGCGCTGCGCCCAGATCTGCCCGTGCGGATGCGGGTTGCTGGCGCCCATCGCCTCGCCCTTGTTCTCGAAGATCTGCACGTGCGCGACCTGCGGGTCGCGGCCGAGCGCGAGGTACTCCTCGGCCCACACGTCGACCACGCGCCGCACGTCGGCGAGCGGGAGGTCGGGCAGCGACTGGTCGTGGCGCGGCGAGAAGCAGACGACGCGGCAGCGCCCGGGCTCCGCGTGCGCGACCAGCAGCTCGCCGTCGCTCACCATCACGTCGTCGCCGCCGGGCACGAGCGCGGCGAAGTCGTTGTCGAAGACGAAGGTGCCCGCGTAATCCGGATTGACATGCCCACCCGCGCGCGCGTTGCCGGGGCACAGGTAGCACGTCGGGTCGTACGCGGGCCGCGCGGCGACCGCGGGCTTCTCGACCTGGCCCAGCCACGGCCGCTTGGCGCGGTGCGGCGAGACGAGCACCCACTCGCCGCTGAGCGGGTTCAGGCGGCGGTGCGGTCGCTCGGCGAGCAGGGTCAGGTCGTCGGCCATCGTCCGTGTGCGTTGATCGTCAGCCCGGGCCTATTTCGGCGCGGGCGCCTCTGCTCTGCACGACCGGCGCCGTTCGGGGTGCGCAGGCGGGCATCCGTGCGTGGGCTCGGGGGCGTGGGGGCGCCGCCTGGCTCGGAAATCGGCGCGGCGGAGCCTCGCCGCTGCGCGCGAGTCTCCGCACGCGCCGATTTC
>CBHYLO010000660.1:0-2583 GCA_966128675.1 uncultured bacterium
GGCGTCGCCGATCTTCGCGGCCGACGCGGTCGCGCGCAGGTCGCCCCACGCGCCGCCCAGCGCGGGCTCCGGCGCCGCGTCGCGCACGCGCTCGGCCGGATACCAGAGCCACGCCGTGACCGTGCGCGCGTGCGTCGTGTCGGTTGGGTCGCGCCGCGTCGAGTCCACCCACGTCAGCAGGCGCCGTCCGACGGCGTGCGGGCCGGTGGGTGCGGGTGCGGCGATCTGCGCGTGGAGTGCGAGCGGCGCCGCCGCGCCGAAGACGGCGCACGCGACGAGGCGAAGGACGAGACGCGCGAGCATGGGGGCGTGCGGAGGTCGATGGACGTGGTCGCCGCGGTCGCGGCGCCCCGACGTGGACACGCCCCGTGCCGGCAGGGTTGCGTGCGTGACTCGGCGGATCGGGCGCGGTATCTTCCGACACCCACCTGCAGGAGAGCGACATGGCCAACCGGCCCACCGCGGAGCCGCTGCTGACGGCCGAGGATCTGTACGGGCTGCCCGACGAAGGGGAGGATTACGAGCTCGTCGAGGGACGGCTCGTCGTCTCCGAGCCGCCAGGGTGGACGCACGGCACCTATGCCGTACACATCGCCGCCGGGCTGCATGCGTACGTTCGCGCGCACGGGCTGGGGCACGTCGTCGTCGAGTCGGGCTACGTGCTCGCGCGCGGCCCGGACACCGTCCGCGGCCCCGACGTCTCGTTCGTGCGCGCCGACCGGCTGCCGCCACGGGAGGTCGCGCATCGCTTCTACGAGGGCGCGCCCGATCTGGCGATCGAGATCGTCTCACCGGACGACCGCGCGCCCGAGATCGCGCGCAAGGTGTCGAACTATCTCACCGGCGGGACGCGCGCGGTGTGGGTCGTCTACCCGCGCACGCGCACGATCGTCGTGCACCCGGACGACGGTCCGCCGCGCCTGCACGGCCCCGACGACGCCATCGACGGCGGCGACGTGCTGCCCGGCTTCACCGCGCCGGTGGCCGAGCTGCTGCCGGAGTGATCGCGCCGCGTCAGCCCGCGCGCTGCGTCAGGGCGGGCACGTCCTCGCGCGTCATCGTCGCCGCGAACTCGAACGCGCGCCGCTCGGCGTAGTAGTCGGGCGCCCACGGCACGCGCCCGCCGACGAAGCCCACGTGCCCGCCGCGTTCGTGGAACTCGATCGTCAGCGCGGGATTGGCGACCGCGATCGCGCGCACCTCGTCGAGCACCGTCGCCGGCAGGAACGGGTCGTCGACGGCGCTCAGCAGCAGCGTCGGCACGCGCACGCCGTGCAGGAAGCGGATCGCGCTGCTGCGCGCGTAGTAGTCGTCCGCGCCCGCGAAGCCGTGCACGGGGCCCGTCAGCAGGTCGTCGAAGTCGTACAGCGTGCGCACGCCCGGCAGCCGCTCGGCCGCGATGAGGTCGGGGTACGCCGCCAGCTTCGCCTCCACCTTGCGCACCAGCGAGCGCAGGAAGTGGCGCTCGTACACGCGCGAGAAGCCCTGGCTGATGTGCCGCGAGCCGCGCGCGAGGTCGAACGGCACCGAGATCGCCACCGCGCGCCGCAGCGTGGGCGGCACGCGCTCGCCGCACTCGCCCAGGTACTTCACGAGCTGGTTGCCGCCGAGCGAGACGCCGACGGCGGTCAGCGGCGCATCGGGGAACTCGCTCGCGATGCGGTCGAGCACCAGCCCCGCGTCGCCCGTCTCGCCCGAGTGGTAGAAGCGGCGCTGGCGGTTGATCTCGCCGCCGCACGAGCGGTGCAGCATGAGGTCCATCGCCCAGCCGCGCCGCGCCGCCTCGGCGAACATCCCCCAGGCGTAGTGCGACTGGCGCCCGCCCTCGAGGCCGTGGAGCAGCAGCAGCCGCGGCGCGCGCGCGGGGTCGCCGCGCGACGGGTCGGCGC
Organism: uncultured bacterium; assembly: GCA_966128675.1. GTDB lineage: Bacteria > Gemmatimonadota > Gemmatimonadetes > Gemmatimonadales > Gemmatimonadaceae > Roseisolibacter. Next base: position 1,890 of record CBHYLO010000660.1, read on the forward strand.
TCAGGCGCTCGACGTCCAGGAAGTCGCCGTCCGGCGTGTCCCAGCGCTCGGTGCGCGTGGCGATGCGCGGGACGCGGCGCGTGAGCTTCCCCCAGATCGTCTGCGCGTGCGGGTTGCGGGCCCACCACGCGGGGCGGAAGGCGGGAGCGGGGCGGTTGGACGGGGACGACATGACGCGGGACCGGCAGTGCTGCGCCCGCCGCGGATGCGCGCGCGGGCCTCGTCGCCCAGTATACAAGCTCATGCCGCCTCTCGCCCTCGCCCTTCGCGTCGTCCCGGCCGTGCTCGCCCTCGTCGAGGTGGGCGTCGTGCTGTCCGTGCTGCACCTGATGGTGGCCGAGACGATGCGCGCGCGCGGCTACGCGGGGTGGCGGGTGCGCGACACGGCGCTCACGGTGCCGCTGCTGCTGGTCGCGCTGGCGGTCGCCTTCGGGACGATCAACCACGGCATCGCGCGGCTGGCGATGGACGTCTGGCGCGGGCACCACTGGATGCCGCACGCGGCCGGGATCGTCGGCGTCCTGGTCGTCGCGCTGGTCGTGGCGGCGTTCGGGGCGCGGGCGGTGCGCAAGCTCTTCTGACGGCCGCGTCCGCCCTCGATATTCGTCGCATGCCCAGCCCCTCCCGGTCCGTCGCGCGCGCGCTGGCCGCCGCGCTCGCCCTGTCCGCGTGCGCGCCGCGCCGCGCCCCGACG
>CBHYLO010000661.1:0-2579 GCA_966128675.1 uncultured bacterium
GAGATGGGGGTGGGGATCGGCGCGGTCGCGCCGCTGCGCGGCGTCGTCCCCTCGCCGTAGGCCGCGGCCTCGCCGCTCGACACGCTGCGCTCCCCGCTCGACAGCTGCACGCCCTGCGTCGCCGCCTCCAGGTCCGCCAGCAGCGCCTCCGCCGACGCCGGCCGGTCGGCGGGCTCCTTGGCGAGGCAGCGCATGATGACGTCCGACAGCGCGGGCGGCACGTCCGGCCGCACCACGTGCAGCGGGTCGGGCATGCGCGTCAGCTGCGCCGCCAGCGTCGCCCGCGGCGACTCCGCGAGGAAGGGCGACGCGCCGGTGCACAGCTCGTACGCCAGCAGCCCCGCGGCGTACAGGTCCACCCGGTGGTCGGCGCTCGGGTCGGCGGCCAGCTGCTCGGGCGCCATGTACGCCGGCGTGCCGATCGCGAGCCCCGTGGACGTCGCGCCCGTGACCGTGACGAACGGGTCGTGCGCGTCGCCGCCGTCGTCCGCGACGCCCGCGCCGCCGGCGGTGTGTCCGCCGCGCGCCGCGCTCAGCGCCTTGGCGACGCCGAAGTCGGTGACCAGCGCGTGGGAGCCCTGCAGCAGCACGTTCCCCGGCTTCACGTCGCGGTGCACGATGCCGCGCGCGTGCGCGTGCGCCAGCGCGTCCACCACGTCGTGCAGCAGGCGCACGACGTCGCGCACGCCGAACCGCCGCCCGCGCGCGAGCGCCGCGCGCACGCTCTCGCCCTGGATGTAGGGCATCGTGTAGTACAGCGAGCCGTCCACCTCGCCCGCGGCCAGCAGCGGGACGATGTGCGGATGCTGCAGGCGCGCGGCGAGCTGGATCTCGCGGCGGAAGCGGTCGCGGTTGATGCCGGCGGCGAGGTCGGGCGGCAGCACCTTCACGACGACCGTGCGGCCCAGCGAGCGCTCCTCGGCCAGGAAGACGCGGCTCATCCCGCCCCCGCCCAGCTCGCGGCCGAGCGCGTACGACGGCGTCAGCGCCGCCTCGAGGGCGTCGCGGAAGCGGTCGGGCGTCGCGCTCCCGCCGGGGGCGTGCGGGGCGGGGGCGTCGGGCGGCGCGTCGCTCATCGGACGGCGCCGGCGCGGGGGTGGGCCATGGGGTCGATCATAGCGCCGGCGCGCGCGGGCGGCGAGGGCGGCGCGGACGGCAGCGCGGTCGTCGGCGCGGATGGCGGCGCGGATGGCGGCGCCGCACGCCCCGGCGCGGCGCGTCCGGGCGGGCCGATGCCATGCTCGGCCGCGGCGCGCGGCCGCGCGATGCCGCTCACGTCGCCACCGCCATCACCCGCGATTCCCACCGCGATCGCGCGTCGCGACGACGCGTGCGCGATTAACGACGCGTCAGGCGACAATCCGTACTGGCTCTGCCGTTTCGCGCTGTTGCGGTATGGCAACGCCAGTCCGTTGTGGTATTGCATCACCTCCGGGGGCGTACAACATTGGCCAGACCGACAGCAACAACGCTGCGGTTCACCGGGGGCAGGTACAGGAGACTGGCGATGCGTACAATCCGGAGATTGTTCAGCGCAGCAGCTGGTACGGCGGCAGGGCTCATCATGGCGACGGGCCCGGCGCAGGCACAGTTCATCGGCGGTGGGACGACCAATGGGTGCGGGGGGTACTCGTTCACGATCTGCGCGACGTGGGACGCGACGATCAGCCCGAGCAACCAGCTGAACTTCACGCTCACCAACAACGGGACGCAGGCGCTCAACACGAACTCCGCGTTCACGCAGATCGGCATCGGCAACATCCCGACGGACTACAACATCACGGGCTTCAACGTGTTCGTGAACGGCGTCAACGTGAACACCGACGCCGTGGCCAACAACAACTGGACGCTCGCGCAGGAGGTGAACGGCTTCGTCACGCTGACGGAGGACTCGTTCGGCTCCGACACGCAGAACGGCATCAACGGCGCGCTGCTCTCGGGGCAGACGATCCTGTTCCAGTTCCTGCTGACGGCGCCCAACACCTTCGCGGCGGGCGACTTCGCCAACGCGCAGATCGCCATCCACGACCAGGGCGGCGCCACCGGGTGCCCGTCGTCGGGCAAGGCCGTGTTCAACGCCAACACGGGCGCGCTGGTGACCACGTCCGGCCAGACGAACGTCGTCTGCCCGCCGGGCGGCGGCGGCGGCACGGGCAACGTCGTCCCCGAGCCCTCGACCTACGTCCTGCTCGGCTCCGGCCTGCTGGGGCTCTTCGGCATCGCGGCGCGCCGTCGGCGCGCGTGATCTCGAGAGGGTAAGGGCGAGCGTCGTCCGCCCCCAGTGGCGGCGCTCGCACGCCGGCCACGCGCCGGCCGCACGTCACCACCCCGTTGCGCGCACGCAGCGCAGCGGGGTGGTGTGCGTCGATCCTTAACGTTCTGTAATATAACGGCTTAAGCTGGCTCTGCCGTTGTCGCGTGTCCGCGACGTGGCTCGCCCCCGACGGACCTGTGATGCGCTATTGCATCGCATGTCCGGTCGTACAACATTGGCCCGGCCGGAGCAACAACGCTTCGGGTCACTGGGGGCAGGAGAGTACGCACATGGGTGCAATGAGACGCTGGTTCGGTGTGGTGGC
>CBHYLO010000662.1:0-2575 GCA_966128675.1 uncultured bacterium
CGCTCTCCGGGCGCGACACGCTGGCCGGCCGCGAGAAGCTGCGCCTGGCCGCGCCGCGGTGGTGGCTGTGCAGCGCCGGGCGGGCGCGCGCCGAGCTGGGCTGGGGCGCCGCCCTGCCGCTGGAGGCGGGGATGCGCGCCACGCGCGACTGGTACCGCGCCGCGGGGTGGGTATGACAGCGATGCCATCAAATCGTGCGCTCCAGCCCGTTGCGGCGGGGCGTGCAGTCCCATCTCTTGCGTGAGCCCGGAGACGACGCCGTCGCCGGCACGCGGCGACCCCTCCTCGCGCCGCGACCCTCCCGCCGTGGCGCCTCCCACCCGCGCCGCCCGCCCGCCGTTCGTGCTGGATCCCGCCTCCCGCCCGCCCGCCAGCAGCGCCGCCTCGCCCCTGCCACCGGCCGTGGTGGCGCGCGTCTTCGAGCGCGTGTCGGACGCCGTCGTGTGCGTCGACCGCGCCTGGCGCTTCACCTACCTGAACGCGCGCGCCGGCGTGCTGGTGGGGCGCGAGCCGCGCACGCTGATCGGCCACGTGGCGTGGGACGAGCTCCCCGAGCTGGTGGGGCATCCGCTGCAGGTCGCCGCCCTGCGCGCGCTGGCGAGCGGCGAGGCCGCGACCGTGCAGGCGACGCTGCCCGGCAGCACGCGCGCGTTCGAGCTGCGGCTGGAGCCGTTCGACGACGGGCTGGCGGTCATCAGCACCGAGCTGCCCGGCACGGCGCCGAGCGACGCGCGCCTCGTGGAGCAGTCGCGCTACCTGCGCGCGGTGCTCGACACGGCGCCCGACTGCGTGAAGGTGCTGGCGCGCGACGGCGCGCTGCTGGACATCAACGCGTCCGGGCTCGCCATGCTGGACGCGCCGTCGCTGGCGGCGGTGCGCGGGCGCGACGTGCTGCCGCTGGTGGCGGAGGCCGACCGGGCGCCGTTCCGCGCGCTGCTGGCGGCGACGTTCGCGGGCGAGGTCCGGGGGCTGGAGTTCGACGTGGTGACGCTGGCCGGGCGGCGGCGGCGCTTCGAGACCGACGGCGCGCCGCTGCGCGACGCGCTGGGCGTCGTGGTGGGCGCGCTGTTCGTCACGCGCGACGTCACCGAGCGCCGCGAGGTGGAGGCGCGGCTGCGCGAGAGCGAGACGCGCTTCCGCATGCTGGCGGAGGCGGCGCCGCTGGGCGTCTTCATGAACGACGCGGTCGGGCAGACGCTCTACGTCAACGAGCGGTGCGCCGAGATCATGGGCCGGCCGCGCGCGACGCTGCTGAACGAGCGGTGGGCCGACCTCGTGAACCCGGAAGACGTCCAGGAGGTGACGCGACAGCGGCTCGCGTTCCGCCACGGGGACGCCGAGCGCTCCGTGTTCGAGCTGCGCGTCCGGCGGCCCGACGGGTCGCTGCGCACGCTGACCTCGAACGCCGTGCGGCTGCGCGCGGCCGACGGCACGACCACGGGCTTCGTCGGCATGGTGGAGGACACCACCGAGCGGCTCGCGCTCGAGGCGCAGCTGCGGCAGGCGCAGAAGATGGAGGCGGTGGGCCAGCTCGCGGGCGGCATCGCCCACGACTTCAACAACCTGCTGACGGTCATCACCGGCCACCTGGACTTCGCGCGGCAGGACTTGGCGCCGCTGGTGCCGCCGGGGCATTCCGTGCGCGAGGACCTGGCGGAGATCGCACAGGCCGCCGAGCGCGCGCGGGCGCTGGTGCGGCAGCTGCTGGCGTTCAGCCGCAAGCAGGTCGTGGCGCCGCAGGAGGTGGACGTGTCGCAGGTCGTGCGCGGCGCCGAGCAGCTGCTCCGCCGCGTGCTGGGCGACGAGATCGTCCTCGGCACCACGCTCGCCCGCGAGTCGACCGTGGTGCGCGCGGACGCGGTGCAGCTGGAGCAGGTGCTCGTGAACCTCGCGCTGAACGCGCGCGACGCGATGCTCACGCCCGCGCACGGGCATCCCGGCACGGGCGGCACGCTGACGATCGAGACCGACGTGCAGGCGATGGACGCGGGGGAGGCGCGCCGCCTGTTCGACACCGGCGAGTGGGCGCTGCCGGTCGGCCCGTACGTGCGCCTCACCGTGCGCGACAGCGGCCACGGCATGGACGAGGCGACGCGCGCGCGGCTGTTCGAGCCGTTCTTCACGACGAAGCCGATCGGCGCCGGGACGGGGCTCGGGCTGGCGACCGTGTACGGCATCGTGCAGCAGAACGGCGGCGAGATCCGCGTGGACAGCGCGCCCGGCGCCGGCGCGACGTTCACGATCCTGCTGCCGCGGCTCGTCCAGGCGTCGGGCGCCGCGGCGGCGGACGTGGCGCGCGCGCGGCCGACCCGCGGGCGCGGCACGGTGCTGCTGGTGGAGGACGAGACGGCGGTGCGCGCGACGACGCGCCGCGTGCTGGAGCGCCAGGGCTACACGGTGCTCGAGGCGCGGCACGGCGCGGACGCGCTGCTGCTCTGGCAGGCGCACCACGCCGACGTCCTGGCCGTCGTCACCGACCTGCGCATGCCCGAGATGGGCGGGCGCGAGATCGTCGCGCAGCTGCGGCCGAGCCGCCCGCGGCTGCCGGTCGTGTACGTGTCGGGCTACATAGAAG
>CBHYLO010000663.1:0-2573 GCA_966128675.1 uncultured bacterium
CGACGCTGCACGCCGAGATGGTGGCGTTCATGATGGCGCAGGCGCGGCGAGCGACCTTCTCGCTCTCCGCGCCGGGCCTCCCGATGCACGACCTCGCGACGTCGTGCGATCCCTGCGCGATGTGCCTCGGCGCGACGCTGTGGAGCGGCGTGCGCCGCGTGCTCTGCGGCGCGACGCGCGACGACGCGATGCTGCTGCAGTTCGACGAGGGGCCGGTGTTCGCCTCGTCGTGGGCGTACCTGAAGCGGAAGGGCCTCGAGGTGCGCCGCGGCTTCCTGCGCGAGGAGGCGGTCGAGGTGTTCGAGCTGTACCGGCAGCGGGGCGGGGCGATCTACAACGGATGACCGCGGGCCGGGGGCTGCGTGGCCGGCACCAGCGTGTCGGCCGCCGGACGGCGAACGGCAACCGCATCTGCAAGGAAGAGATCTGAAGAAGATCTGATGACGGCGGATGGCTCCGGTGGAGGGCGAGGAATCTCGCCGTCACGCGGAGCCATCCGCACTTGCCCGCCGTTCTCAGATTTCTTCCTTGCAAACGCCGTTCGCGCTTCGGCGTCGCGGACCCGCAGCCCGCAGTCCGCAGCCGCCTTACCGCATCGCCGCCGCCGCCTCCTCCGCGACCTCCATCTCGGTCTTCGGCGTCGCCACGGGGCGCGGCGCCGGCAGCAGGGCGATGTCGAACACCTCGTCCAGCGTCTCCACCGGGTGGAAGGTGAGCGCGTCGCGCACCTCCTCGGGGATGTCCTCGAGGTCGGCCTCGTTCTGCTTGGGCAGGATGATGGTCGTGATGCCCGCGCGGTGCGCGCCGAGCACCTTCTCCTTCACGCCGCCGATCGGCAGCACGCGGCCGCGCAGCGTCGCCTCGCCGGTCATCGCGACGTCGCGCCGCACGGGCCGGCCGCTCATCGCGCTGACGATCGCCGTCGACATCGCCGTGCCCGCGCTCGGCCCGTCCTTCGGGATCGCGCCCGCGGGGACGTGCACGTGCACCTCGATCGAGCCGAGGCGGTCCTCGGGGATCTGCAGCCCGCTGGCGTGCGTCGCCGCGTAGGTGAGCGCGGCGCGCGCGCTCTCCTTCATGACGTCGCCCAGCTGGCCGGTGAGGATCAGCGACACGTTGCCGTAGCCGCTGACCTGCGTCGCGTCGCCGTCGTCGCTGCTGCGGCGCGCGCCCGGCAGCCGCCGGATCGCCGCCTCGACGAACATGATGTCGCCGCCCATCGGCGTGTAGTACATGCCCGCCGCGACGCCGACCTCGTTCTGCTCGGCCGCCTTCTCGGGGTGCACGCGCGGGCGCCCGAGCAGCTCGCGCACCTCGGCCGCGTCGATCGTGTTGTCGGCGATGACCGCGAGGTCGCCCTGCGCGACGCGGCGAGCCACCTTGCGCGCCACCGCGCCCACCTGGCGCTCCAGCTGGCGCACGCCCGCCTCGCGCGTGTACTCCGACACCACGCGCATCACCGCGTCGTCGGTGAACGACACGTTCTTGTCGCCCAGGCCGCTCTCCTCCAGCTGGCGCGGGATCAGGTACTTCTTCGCGATCTCCGCCTTCTCGCGCTCCGTGTAGCCCGCGAACTCCACGACCTCCATGCGGTCGATGAGCGGGCCCGCGATGTTCTGCGGGAAGTTCGCCGTCGCGATGAACAGGCACTCGCTGAGGTCGAACGGCACGCCGAGGTAGTGGTCGACGAACGCGTTGTTCTGCGCCGGGTCGAGCACCTCGAGCAGCGCGGCCGCCGGGTCGCCCTGGAAGCCCTGCCCGAGCTTGTCCACCTCGTCCAGCAGGAAGACCGGGTTCTTCGTGCCCGCCTGCTTCATCCCCTGGATGATGCGCCCCGGCAGCGCGCCCACGTAGGTGCGCCGGTGGCCGCGGATGTCCGCCTCGTCGCGCGCGCCGCCGAGGGCCACGCGCACGTACTCGCGGCCCAGCGCCTTGGCGATCGACTTGGCGATCGACGTCTTGCCGACGCCCGGCGGGCCGGTGAAGAGCAGGATCGGGCCGCGCGCCATGGCCCGCGCCTTCGCCTCCTTCGCGTCGGTGATCTGCCGCTCGGCGTCGTTGGTGCTCGTCTGGAGCGTGGGCGTCGCGTCGTCCTGGTCGCCCATCAGCTTCGCGGCCGGCACCTCGCCCGTCTTCTCCACCTCGTCGGCCACCTGGCGCGCGCGCAGCTCGCGCACCGCGAGGAACTCCAGCACGCGGTCCTTCACGTCCTGCAGCCCGTAGTGGTCCTCGTCGAGGATCACGGTCGCGCGGTTGAGGTCGAGCTGGTCGTCCGACCGCTCGCCCCACGGCAGCTCGGCGATCCACTCCAGGTAGGTGCGGATGACCTGCGCCTCCATCGACTCGCGGCCGGCGCGCTCCAGGCGCCCCAGCTCGCGCTCGACCTCCTGCCGCGCCTCCTTCGGGAGCGGCAGCGCGCCGAGCTTCTCTCGCAGCTCCTCCAGCTCCTTGCTCTGGTCGTCGTCGCCCAGCTCCTTCTGGATCGCCTTCATCTGCTCGCGCAGGAACATCTCGCGCTGCCGCTCGCCCAGCTCCTCCTGGACGGCGCTCTTGATGTCCTCCTGCGCCTCGAG
>CBHYLO010000664.1:0-2570 GCA_966128675.1 uncultured bacterium
CGGAGCCAGCGCAACGCTCCGGTGCGGACGGCGAGGAACATGGGAGGCGGGAGTCGCGACGCCGACGGGATCCGTCAGCCGGCGGCGACGGCGTCGAGCACGCGGCGCAGGCGCGCCTTCACGTCGGTCGCGAGCGGCGCGAGCGCGTCGTTGCCGACGCGGCCGAGCGACACCTCGGGATCGATGGCGGCGACCACGCTCCGCCGCTCGTCGTCGGTCGCGTAGACGACGACGTTGCACGGCAGCAGCAGCCCGATGTTCGGCTCCGCGTTGAACGCCTGGTGCGCGAGCGGCGGGTTGCAGGCGCCGAGGATCGTGTACGGACGGGACTCGACGTCGAGCTTCTTCCGGAGCGTGGCGCGGATGTCGACCTCGGTGAGCACGCCGAAGCCCTCGGCGCCGAGCGCCTCGCGGGTCCGCTCGACCGCCCGCTCGTAGGGGAGGTCGACCGTCGTCGTCATGCCGTACGGGATCGTGCTCGCGTCCATGCTGGGCTCCTCGACTCGTCCGGTCGTCGCGTCAGTGGATCTCGGCGGGCCTCAGCGGCCGGCGAGCACCTGGCGGCGGCTCTCCGCCTCGGCCGCCAGGCGGCCGCACATGATGTCGCACAGCTGGAAGACGTCCTCGCCGGCGAGGCCGTAGTGGACGTACAGCCCCTCCTTGCGGCGCGTCACGAAGCCGGCGGCGTGCAGGAGCTGCAGGTGCTTGGAGACGTTCGCCGTCCCGAGGCCGGTCGCCTCGACCAGGTCGCCGACCGTCTGCTCACCGCCGCGCAGCGCCTGCATGATGTGCAGCCGCGCCGGCTCGGCCAGCGCGCGGAAGCGCTCGGCGACCAGCTCAATCATCTCGGGGGACAGGGACTGGGCCACGGCAATCACTCCTCTGTTCAACTGAACAGTACAATACTAGCCGGTCGCGCCGCGCGGAGCAACCGGTGAGGCGCGATCACGCCGCGGCCGCACCGGTCCGCGCGGCCGCGCGCTCCACGACGTCGATCACCTCGTCCACGGTCGTGCGGCCGCGGTCGCGGGCGTACCACGTCCGCACGTGGCGATAGCGCTCGCCCTTCTCCAGGGCCATGCCCTCGTCGCGGACCCACCGCTGCAGCGCCGACGGGCGGGGCCCCCACCAGCCGACCTCCTCGTGGTCCTCGTCGAGCACCATCACGATCGGGATCGAGCGCGAGCCGTTCGTCAGGTGCGCGTCCATCAGGTCCGGGTTGTCGTCGCGTCCCACGATGCGCAGCGCGACGTTCGGCGCGAGCTCGGCGAGGCGCGCGAGCAGCGGGACGGTGTTCACGGCGTCGCCGCACCAGTCCTCCACGATCACGAGCAGGTGCCAGCGCCCGGGGATCGCCGCGAGGCGCGCGGTGGCGTCCGCGGGCACGCGCGCGAGCCGGTAGGTGTCGCGCCACAGGGCGGCGTTCGCCTGCGCCTGCTCGAGGAACGCGGCGAACGGGAGGGCGGACTCGAAGCGATGCTGCAGCATGGGTCGGGAGATCGGAGGGAGCGCGAGACGAGGTGGAGGGCAGCCGGATTGCGATCGCGGCGGATGGGCGGCGCGAGGATGTCCCCGCCCCGCCCATCTCACCGCGCGGCGCTCATGGAGCCGTCGCCAGCGCCGGCTCGTCCGCGGTCACCAGCTCCGCCTCCTCGCGCGTGGTCGGGAGCCCCGCTCGCTGCCACGCCGCATACCCACCGAGCATGTTCACCACGTTCGTCAGGCCGCGAGCGTGCAGCACGCTCGCCGCGATGGCCGAGAGGGCGCCGCCCTGACAGTGGACGATCAGCGGACGGTCCGTCGGCAGCTCGTCGAGGCGCGCCGTCAGGTAGCCGACCGGGATGTTCGGCACGCCGGGCAGGTGGCCCGCCTCCCACTCCGTGCGGCCGCGCACGTCGATCACCGACGCCTCGCCGCGCGCGACCATCGACGCGGCCTCGTCGGGCGTCGTCTGCGCGACGGTCGCCAGCCGGCGGCCCGCGGCCGTCCACGCGTCGAGCGCGTCGGGGCCTACGTAGCCCGCGATGCGATCGAGCCCGATCATCGCGAGATCGCGCGCGGCGTCGACCACCGCGCCGTCCTCCGCGAGGAGGTACACGTCGCGGTCGTAGGGCAGCAGCCAGCCGGCCCACGTCGTGAAGCTGCCGTCGAGCGGGATGTTGAGCGTGCCGGGCACGTGGCCCGCCGCGAACGCGGCGGCCGCGCGCGTGTCGACCACGACCTCGCGCTTGCGCAGCAGGTCGTCGAGCACGCGTGCGGGCAGGCGCGTCGGCCGCGGGAGCCCGCCGAGCACGCGCGGCCCCTCCTTGTTGATCCGCTTCATCTCGGCGAAGTAGCGCGGCGGCTCCGGCTGGCCGGCGAGGACCATCCGCACGAACTCACCCTCGTCCGTCGTCGCGACGCCCCAGTTGGCGATCTTCTCGTAGCCGACGGTCGTCGACGGGATCGCGCCGAGCGCCTTGCCGCACGCGGAGCCCGCGCCGTGGCCGGGCCACACCTGCACGTGGTCGGGCAACGCGCGGAAGCGCTCCAGCGACCGGAAGAGCGTGTGCGCACCGGCCTCCATCGTC
>CBHYLO010000665.1:0-2567 GCA_966128675.1 uncultured bacterium
GGCGTCGCCGGCGCGCGCGTCGTCGGCGCGGGCGGCGCGGGCGGCGGCGCACTCGCGAGCGGCGCGTTCGCGGGCGACGCGGCCGGCGTCGTGCCGGACGGGGACGTGCCCGAATCGATGGCGCCCGTCGGCGTCGCGGCGCTCGGCGTCGCGGCGCTCGGCGTCGCGGCGCTCGGCGACGCGTCGCCAGGGTTGGGCGTCTGGGCGCTCGAGAGCGTATCCGTGACCCGGGGGGGGCCCCCCGCGGCCGGCGCCGACGTCTCGCCGTCGCCGCCCTTCATCGCGAACACCACGCCCAGCCCCGCCAGCACCGCCACCAGCCCCGCGCCCCCGGCGATCAGCGGCATGCGGGAGCGCGGCTTCGCGCCGGGCGCGGGCGTGGGCGGCGTCGGCTTCACGGCCGGCGGCACCGGGCCGGCGTCGGCGGCCTGCAGGCCCATGCCGGCCGCGCGCGGCGGGACGGGCGGCGCGGCGCTCACCGCCGGCGCGGTCCGCGGCGTCACCAGCGGGCGCATCCCCGTCGACGCCGGCATCCAGTGCTCGATGGCCGCCGACAGCGACCGCGCGAACGTCCCCGCGCTCGCCGGCCGCCCCTCGACGTCGCGCGCCAGCCCCGCGTCCAGCACCGCCTGCACCTCCGCCGGCCAGCCGACCGCGGGCTGCGCGTACGCCAGCGTGCGCGGCGCCTCGGTCAGGCGCGCGGTCATCACGCGCTCCGGCGTCGTCGTGTCGAACGGGAAGCCGCCCGTCAGGCACTGGTAGGCGATGATCGCCAGCGCGTACACGTCGCTGCGCGCGTCCACGTTGCCGCCGAGGAGCTGCTCGGGGCTCATGAACTCGGGCGTGCCGACGACGTAGCCCGCCTGCGTCAGCCCCGCCCCGCCCTCCTCCGCGCCCAGCGCCTTGGCGATGCCGAAGTCGACGACCTTCGCGCGCTCCGAGCCGTCCGCGTCCTCGACGATGATGACGTTGTCGGGCTTCAGGTCGCGGTGCACGATCCCCAGCCGGTGCGCGGCGTCCATCCCCTCGGCGATCTGGCGCACGAGCATCGCGGCGCGGCGCGGCTCCAGCGGCCCCGTGTCGACGAGCAGCTTCTTCAGCGTGCGCCCCGGCACGTACTCCATCGCCAGGTAGACCGTGCCGTCGCTCGTCTCGCCGAAGTCGTAGACGCGCGCCACGCGGTCGTGGTCGATGCGGCTGGCGCTCGCGGCCTCGCGCGTGAAGCGGGCGACGGCGGCGGCGTCCTTCAGCATCGACGGGCGCAGCACCTTGATCGCGGCCTGCTGCGGCAGGCGCACGTGGCGCGCGAGGTAGACCTTCCCCATCCCGCCCTCGCCCAGCAGGTCGGTGACGAGGTAGCGGTCCGCGACGACCGACCCGATCAGGTCCGCCGTGACCTCGGCCGCGCGCAGCGTGGTGCCGTCCGCGGGGCAGAAGGCGTTGGCGTCGGAATACGTGTTCCCGCAGACCGGGCAGATCTTCGACATGGGACCTCGGGTGGGACGGCGCGCCGGCCGCCGGTCGGGGCACCGGCGCGGCGGGGCGGGCGGGAGCGGTATCGATCGGCGGCGAGGGGAGTCCTACCTATTGACGGTCGCGCACGACGGGGACGACCTTGGAGGCGCGACACCTTTCCCCCACGAGGCCTCCCGGATGCACACCCCGCCGCTCGTCCGCCGGATCTCCGGCCGGTCCCCCGTCCGCACCGCCGCGCGCCGCCTGGCGCTCGGCGCGCTGGCCGCCGGACTGCTCGCCCCCGCCGTCGCGCCGCTCGGGGCGCAGTCCTCGGACCGGCGGCCGACCGTCGCCGTGCTCCCCTTCGAGAACGGCGCGCTGAAGAACAACGCCGAGTACGCGCCGCTCAGCAAGGGGATGGCCGAGATGCTCATCACCGCGATGGCGGGCAACCCCGGCGTCCGGGTGGTCGAGCGGGACCGGCTGCAGAAGCTGATCGACGAGCAGAATCTGGGGAGCGGCGACCGGGTCGACAAGGAGACCGCGGTGCGCCTGGGCAAGCTGGTGGGCGCGCACCACATGCTCACCGGCAGCTTCGTGATCGACCCGAAGCAGCGCATGCGCATCGTCGTGCGCTCGGTGAACACGGAGACCTCCGAGATCGAGTACGCCGAGTCGGTGATGGGGAAGGCGGACGACCTGCTGGAGCTGGTGGACCAGCTGGGGACGAAGATGAACGCGGGGATGAAGCTGCCCGCGATGCCGATCCGTCTCAGCAAGTCGACGCCGGGGGCGCCGGGCGCGCCGGCCGTCGCGGCGCTGGCCACCGAGGCGCCGAAGGGCGGCAACCAGTTCCGCGCGACGATGCTGGTGAGCCGCGCGCTGGAGAAGCAGGACAAGGGCGACACGCAGGGCGCGATCGCGCTCTACAAGAGCGCGCTGCAGGAGTACCCGAACTTCGAGCGCGCGAAGACGCTGCTCGCCTCGGCGGAGCGCGGGCCGGGGCCGGTGACGCCGTAACGGGCGCTCGCGCGCGGACACACGATCGCGATGAAGGGCCGGCTCCCGCGTGGGGGCCGGCCCTTTCGACTGCTGCGGACTGCGGGCTGCGG